>JAYVYS010000557.1:0-5220 GCA_043784005.1 Isosphaeraceae bacterium | reverse complement strand
AGAGCGGGCAGACGAGCCGTGGCAGTTCACGGAACTACTCGCTAAGTGGAAGGGCTCTCCTGCGTCCCGAGGAAATCCTCACACTCAACAATGATTGTGTGATCGTCCTGCAACGCGGCATGGACCCGATCCTCGCAAAGCGCGTGAAGTGGTATCAAGACCGAGCGTTTAACCGTGCCGCACCGAAGTGGCGGAAGAAACTCTCACAACGTTATGTGCGGAATCTGCTTCTGCTTGCGGTGCTCCTGGGCTTGATCCTGTGGGCACTGGCAACAGCGTGAATCCGCGAGTTACGTCCAACCCGAAGGAAGGAAGTGCGAAATGGACCGGAAGATAGGGGAGGGGCACCTGGCAGCGATGGGTCGCCTTGGGCTGAAGGAACTGCGCAATGCGCTGAACCCGTCGCGTGAGAGCGTCGCCGACAATGAAATCGGATTGTATGGGACTTTGACGCAGGGAGAAATCGCCGATGCGCGCGGCGGTCCCGGCCAGGGCCCGGAGCAGGAGTCGCCTCGCGCCTCGCTCAGCCTGGATGATCTCCGCACCTACGCGAAGGAACTCTCGCAGGCAGAGGACCGAAGCAGGCAACAAGGGAAAGAGCAAGGCAAGGAGCAAGACAGGGACCAAGATAAAGGCGGCCCCGAAAGGTAGCTGGAGGCATGACCTTCACGCAGGAGGGCCGCCCCGTCCGGACTTTCCTGCCCATACCGAACACCACGACTGGTCAGTGTGCCGGGTGTGAGGAAGTGGGCGATAGAGTTGCTCGATCATCATTTTCACATTGGTCATCATCGCGGAGGGTTCCATGTTCACAATCGATTGCTCGCCGGACCCGGACGTACACCGGGCATGCAGCCGCATCGCCAACCGCGTCGTCTTCCTCATTCGTCCAGTGCTCCGTACCTGCGACGACAGGGACTTCGCCCTGCGCGAAGCCTACGCCATCGCACGCGAGGAAATGGAAAGGCACGAGTCGTCGGCGGCTTCCGGTGAGCCTGTCCATGATGACCGGCCCCAGGCGCTGAAAACCAAGCAGCGGAGGGTGTGACCATGCCAACCAAAAAGCAGATTGAGAATGCCGCATTGGAGAAGGCTCTTTTCGGGGGCAAGAGGCCGGAAGTCCGAACAGAGGAGCAATCCAAGGAGAAAGAAGGAATCGAGCGATGAGTACAGACACCACGCCAGTCCTTTTGACCGCCGATGAGGTCGCCGCGATGCTCAATGTCTCGGAGCGTACCCTCTGGCGGCTGCTCTCGGGAGGCAAGGTTCCGAAGCCTGTTCGATTCGGGCGTAGCACTCGTTGGAGGGATTCAGAAGTCAGGGAATGGATCGAGCGGGGGTGTCCGGTTGGAAATTAGGTATTTCGCAGGGGTGCGAGCTTTGGTCTGGCGCGCCCCAACTACTGAACCTATAATCTGGGACGGGCAACCGTCCCCTTCTTTTTGGAGGAAAGCTCAGTGGCCGCGATCTTCAAACGTGGACGAGACAAGGGGAAGAAGACCAAGCCTTACGTCATCCAGTACACGGATCATGAAGGCAACCGCCAGTTCGCCAAGGGCTTCACTGATAAGGCCCTGACCGAGCAACTGGCCGCCAAACTCGAAAACGAAGTCCTCCTGCGGAAGCGGGGGATGATCGACCCCGCCCAGGAGCGGCTTCTGGCGATCAAGCAAAGCCCGATCACCGAGCATCTGGACGCCTTCGACCGCTCGCTGGCCAACAACACCCCGAAGTATCGCAAGCTGACCATGACCCGCGTGCGGCGGGTTGTCGAGGGTTGCGGCTTCCTGACGCTGGCCGAGATGAACGGCGAGAAGGTGGTGGACTGGCTGAACGAATTTCGTGAGGAGGAGGACATCGGGGCTCGTACCTACAACCACTACTTGCAGGCGGCGGACGCCTTCGGGAAGTGGCTGGCCGCGACCAAGCGCCTCCCCGGTAACCCGCTGGTGGGCATGGCACGGCTGAACGCTGAGACCGACATCCGGCACAAAAGGAGGGCGCTCACGCCGGACGAGTTCGCCCGGCTGGTCGATGGTGCCCGGAATTCCGGCTGCGAGGTCCAGGGCTATGACGGCGAGCTGAGGGCTCGGGTTTATCAGTTCGGTTACCTTACCGGACTTCGCCGCTCCGAACTGGGCAGCCTCACGCCCAATTCCTTCAAGCTGGACGATCCTCAGCCAACCTTGACGGTGGAAGCGGCCTGCTCGAAGCACCGCCGCAAGGACACGCTGCCCATGCACCCCGAACTGGTCACGCTGGTCCGGGGGTGCATCGTGGGCTTGGATGGGGATGAGCCACTTTTCCCCCGCCTCGCCCGGAAGAAAACCTACACGATGGTCCAGAAGGATTTGGAACGGGCGGGCATCCCTTACGAGACGCACGAGGGTCTGGCCGACTTCCACGCGGCCGGTAGGCACTCTCACATCACCGGGCTGGTCAGGTCGGGGGCGTCGATCATGGAGGCCAAGGAACTTGCCCGCCATGCCGACATTCGCCAGACAGCCAAATACACCCATATTGGCATGGAGGACAGGGCGCAGGCATTGGCGGCACTTCCATTCCCGATGGCTCCGGCGGTCGTCGTGGCGTTGGCCCATGACGCCGAATTGCAAGTGGTGGTCACGGCCTGGCCGGGGCTGGCCGAGGAAACCAGGCGGCAGATCCGCGCGATGGCAACCTCGGCATCAACGAATGCCTGACCGCCGTTGGTTGCATATTGGTTGCGTTTGGGGCGGCTTCTTGAGTCAGAAGCTTTCAGCGAGTGTCAGCTCGGAGGAGTAAAACGCTACCCCAAGAAACGAGCAAAGCCCGGCCGGAGCAGGGCTTTACGTCGTTGGTTGTCACTGCCAGTCAAGAGTTGGCAGTAGTAGGTTTCAGTGGAGGCGGCGGGAATTGCACCCGCGTCCCGAGACCCATCCGTACCGGCATCTACGTGTGTATCCGCTTGTTTAATTGTCGGCCTCAGAACCCCAATCGGCAAGGTTTCCTTTGGCTTATCCCATCATAGATTTAGCCAGGGTCTCAATAGGCGGTTTGACCCCGACGATCCCGCATTAACGTCTTCGGGCGAGGCTAGCGGGAGAAGACCCGCCGCGAAGCCGCTGGGCTCTGCTGTTAGGCAGCCATACGGAGAGAGGGTGTCCTCTCAGCATCTAAATTTTGGTCCGCTTTTAACGTGGCCCGCTGACCAACCACGACACGCCACACGGCACTTCAGCAATCCGGTCGATCCTGGTTCGCCCCCAATTGTCAAAGAACATCAAGTCGTTTTGAAGCGCTTGATGACTGAATTATCCGCTGTCACGCCCTCAGGTCAAGGGGAGAGCGTTAGCCTCGTCCTCGGATTGCTCGATCCATATCGCGTTTCGCGTCCTGTTTTTTCAGGGCGTCGCGCTTGTCGTAGGACTTGCGACCGCGTGCGACGCAGATCTCAACCTTCGCCATCCCGTCCTTAAAATAAATCTTCAGAGGTACGATCGTGAGCCCTCGCTCGGAGGCCTTGGCAATCATCTTGTCAATCTCGACCCGGTGAAGCAGAAGCTTTCTAGGCCGCTTCGCTTTGTGGTTCATCCGGTTGGCCTGGAGGTATTCCGGAATATCGCAACCGTACAGCCACACCTCGTTGTTTTCGATGCCCGCGTACGACTCTTCCAAACTCGCCTTGCCCGAGCGAAGGCTCTTGACCTCGGTGCCGGTCAATACGATCCCGGCCTCGACGGAGTCGAGCAGGTCAAACTCGTGGCGGGCGCGGCGGTTTCGGGCGACGATCTTCCAGGAAGTCTCGTCGACTTTGACCTTACCCTTTGAAGACCCGCTTTTCGCCATGGTTGTCGCCTCGCTTCGACCCGGTCCGGACTTGATCCAATGATTATAGAGGTCTTCCCTCCGATCATAATAGTCGGAAACCCGGAGAGGATTGTTCAACCTGAACGGGTCGCCTGACACGCCGTCACGATTTCCGATGCGATTTCGTCAGGATCGTCGGTATCCGGCCGGAGGGTGGGAACGGCTCGGCCGATGAGCGGAAACGGAGAATACTCGTCGCTGAAATAGCCCTGAATCTCAGCGATTTTGATCCTACGGTCCAGAACAAGCATTGTCGGAGCGATCACCTGCGGGCGAAGTTCGAGGAACCGGTCATGAAATGAAGTGAACACGGAAGGTGGCACCACGGAACGGACCATCCCATGAATCCAGTCGAACCAGAAGTCCGTCACGACCCAGCGGTCGCCCCAATATTCCTCGTCCCAGCGGTCCCGGCGCAACTCGGTGGCGGTTTGTTCGAGGAGCCGCGAATAATCCGCGACGCTCTCTTGCCATCGCCAACCTCCAAAGGGCTGGTTTCCGGCACCTTCGCGATCGCCGGAAGACAACCCTATCGCCGAGAGCTTGGCGACGAGCTTTCGGAAAATCGCCTTTTGATCATTTCGGTGACGAAACAGTGCGACATAACTTGGCCGTCGATCAAGGTTGTCCAGCAATAGAGCGATGGTCATGCCCGTTGACGGTTCGATGAAATCGGGTGCGATCTCTGACAGTGGCGCGAGAACAAAGCGCCTGACGACCATCCTCGGGTGGGGAACGCTCAGGCGAGGACTCTCGATAACGCGGTCGCCGAAGAGAAGCAGGTCAAGATCCAGCGTTCTTTCTCCCCAATGGACCGTACGAACTCGATTGGCTTCCGCCTCGATAGCGTGGAGGCGGTCGAGCAGGAACTCGGGGTCGAACGTGGTCTCAAGTGCGACAGCCGCGTTAAGGAAGGCACCTTGGCCGCTCGGACCGCCGACGGGCGTTGTCTCATGGTATGTGCTGATCTTGCGAACAGTCACGTCGGGCGTATTGGAAAGCGAGGCGACCGCAGAGTCCAGGAGGGCTTTGCGGTCGCCAAGGTTACTGCCCAGGCTGATCAAGACGAGTTCGGGCATGGTTTGATTGGCGAGTGTTGGAAAACACCGAACTCAGAGTTTGAGCTTGGCGATTCGATCAACGGCTTCGAGCAATCGGGGCGTCTCGACGGTCAAGGCGACGCGCATGTACCCGTCGGCGGTGCGACCAAATCCCAGGCCGGGGGTCGTGACGACATCGGCCTCGTCAAGCAGCTTCGCGCAAAGCTCGGTTGAGGTGTAGGGTTTGGGGCAGGGAATCCAGACGTAGAAGGTGGCATCGGGCGAGGGGACATCCCAACCGAGCTTTTTCAGGGCACCCACGAAGGCGTCG
>JAYVYS010000556.1:0-2153 GCA_043784005.1 Isosphaeraceae bacterium | reverse complement strand
GCGTGCTAGCCCTCGGGCTTGAGCCCGAACCTGTGATATTCAGCATGAAATGCCAATTGCGAGAAGGGCTGGAAGAGCCCGAACTAATGAGACAACCAGGTCCAGGCGGGCGCGTTCCAGGTCGACGACCGCAGAGGCCCGTTGTTCAGAAAGTTCAGGCCGTCTCAATCAGTAAAGCCGCAGCCGATGGATGGGAGTAACGCGATAACGGCAACTGAGGCGAGTGCAAGGCTGAGCGGAGCTACATGATCCTTCACCACGGGCGAGGCCTCGCGGACTGCTTCGGCCGCAGAAGGTTGCGTGATCAAACACCGGGGGAGGTTGCGCGACGATTGTGTCGGTGTTCATGGTAAAAAAGACCTCGGCATCAATGGTTGTTGTTGCCGAACAGACCAGGAAGCGTGGTACGCGTGGGTCTCGTCGGCAACCGGAGCGCCTGGAGATTTTTCGACACTCCTCGCTGAACACCACCGCACAGTTATGCGGCCCGAGGTCGTTTTCCTGTCACACCTTCGGTTTTGCCTGGCCGGATCGATTTTGAGCGATCGGTCGCCTTCGTTTGGGCGGTGGCGCGTTCCTTCCAGATCCCGTCCAGCCTCATCACCACGAAGCGCACGAGGGTCTTCCGCCGACGCCACTTGTAGCGCACTTTCTCAAGGAACCGGAACATCCGGTTGGTTCGCTCCACGTGGTTGTTGGTCCGAACCCGATGACTCAACGGGTTCTTCAAGTACGCCATCAGCTTGAGGAACTTCTCCGCATCGATTTGCTCCATCGCTTTGGCCAGTTCCGGTATCGCCGCGAACTCCGTGTCGCTCACGATCGCGGCTCGTCGGCAACCCGCCTGGTGGAGGTCCTTGGGCGTATCGAACAGCCAGTAGATCCGGTCGGCGAACCGACGCAAGATCGACAGAGCGGGCAGGTACTCCAGCATCACCGTCAGGTCGCCGCGCTCGCTCTCGGTGAGGTTCTCCCGCCGCTTCACGATCAGGTGACGATGTTTGAACACGAAGTGGGCCTTCTCCTTGACCGTCAGACCGCGACGCGCGGCGGCGGCCTTGGATCTCGCCCCCTTGCGACCGCGTTTCTTCTTCCGTCCCGCCTTGCCGCGCCGGTTCATGGCCGTCCGCATCCGCCGTACGGCATCGAGGATCAGTTTGTTGATGTCCTTGATCACGTGAAAGACACACAACTGGTGATCGGCGTCGGGCCAGAGTTCGGCCAGCACGGCCGGGTACAGGTTCGAGCCGTCGGTCACCACGACCTTGGGGTTCAGGCCCCAGTTCTTGAGGTTCTTGAGGAACCGCCGCATGTGGTCCTGGTCATTCTTGTCGACGAGGGCGAAGGCCACGGGCACGTCGGCGAGCGGGTCGGTGCCCAGGAGCAACGTGAAGCGGCCCAGGTGCAGTTCGTCGACGCAAAGGGTGCCGCTGAAGAGTTCCCGGATCGTGCGGCGGTGCTCGGACATGTCGAGTTGCCGAGCGCGGTCGTGGAGCACGTCGTAGACGAACCCCGTGGAGAGGTCCAGGAGATACTCGCGGCCGAGCGATTCCAGGGTCCGCTCGACGCTCATCCCGTCCTTGAGGATGCGGTCGAGCACGAGGTCGCGGACCTTGTTGTCGTAGAGCGCCCTGGGGAGGACTCCGTCGGGGGAGTTGCGGAAGGTGGTGCGGCAATCGCACTTCGCCTGATACTCGCCACAGGTGATCTCCAGATAGGCGACCGTCTTGTAGGAGACGGTGCGAACCCTGCGAGTGAAGGTCCGCTTACGACGGCCGTGTTTGCCGCACGTCGGACACGGGGCTTTCTTGGGGGCGGCGTGGACCGGTATAACGGCGGGTGTGGGTGCTCCGGTACCCATGCTTGCGTCCTTGGTAAAGGGGGCGTGTTTGTAACCCCATTCACCGGGACGCAAGCCCTATCTTTCAAGAGCAAAACGAGTTAGCCCAGGCAGTTCCCTCGGTGGTGTTCGGCGAGGAGTGTCAGAAAACACCTGTTTTTCCGCTGCTTTGCCCAGAAAATCACACGGACCCAGAAGACCCTCAACCTAACCAGTTACGGCTGTTCGACTTCTAACCGGACAGTACTGTATTTGCTTATCAAAATTATTCTGCATTCGCGATCCTCCAATCCTGTCCTCACGAACTCTGGGC
>JAYVYS010000555.1:0-2275 GCA_043784005.1 Isosphaeraceae bacterium | reverse complement strand
GGTCGACGAGTGTCGCAAGCGCGTACCCGTCGGCCTCAACCGCGAGGGTGGCAGCCTGGGGTTTACCAGGCGATTTCAAGGAACCGATCATGTCGCGTGTGATGGCGACACTCGAACCGATGACAAAGTGGTTCTCGACCTGAGCCGTCGATGGGCTGAAATTGTGTCGAAGATGAACGGGCGCTTTCTTGTCGGGCTCGGAAGTCGGTGCCTTCGCTTTTTCCGCGATGCTTGTCGGTGCCGGGGGCATGAACCTGGCGGTCGAGACCGTAATTCCCTCGAAGCTCTCGGACCCAAGCTCCAGCGGGGGGGATTTGGTCTGCGCGGCACCAAGGTTCACCAGGCCGACGAAGGATTGAAACGCGACCCTCAATCGCTGTGCGAAGTCATCGTCTCCCGGCTTCACATCAACAATGAGCGCGAATGCGGGAAGTTTCACGTCGGGAACCGGCTTGAGGGATTTCACGTCCTGGAGCGCGACGACGAGACGCCAGTCGGATGTCAGGGCTCCGAGAACCCCCGTTCCAAAATCTCGACCACCGAAAAACTGGCCGGCGAAGGTATCGAGTTGAGCGAGCCCTTGAACCGTTTCGGGTGGCAGAAGTTCCGCCCGCGACTCCCAGGCCGCCGACAGATCGCGCCAGAGGCTAAGGCTGGCGATCGTTCCGGGTGGCTTGACCAGAGCGGGAGCGCCAGACCCTTTTGGGGGAGCGAACCCCTTGTATGCGGCGTCGCGACCGCCGGCCTGCACGGGCATCGTGATGTCGGCCGCCATTGTCGCGGCAGTCCAGGTGAGCGATGCGCCCACCCAAGGGGCCTTCCGGATCGCGTCCGGCCAACCCCCAAGGAGAATGATCTGTCCGGGATTATTTTTGCCGTTCGCCCCGAACTTTTTAGGGTCGAGCTTCCGAAGTCGATCCGCGCGGGCAAAGGCCCAGACCATCGCGTCGGACTTGACTGTCGTCCTTCGCGTTTTGAAATCGGCCGCGTCCGCGAGTCGCTTCGCCGGTTCCGGCCCGTCTTCGACGCGATCGATCAGCATCTTGCCGGTCTCACCGCGATCCACGATCAAAAGACGATCTTTGAAGATGCCATAAACGAGTTGCTCGCCGATGTGATACCCGATCGCGCCGCGGTATTCGACCTTCTTCACAGGGTCGGAGTTCCCCTTATCGGCCGCGTCCTTGCGAGCAAGCTCGACAAGTGTCTCCGTCGCCTTCTTCAAAATCGCGGTGTCCGAGGGTGTGGCGACGAGGTAGACGTTCGGCTTGCTCCCTTCGACCGCTTCGACCGCGAACACGATGCCGCCGCCCGTCAGGTCGCGTAACGCCTTTTCCCAAGTGGTGCCAAGCTTAGCGGAGACGAGTTCCGCGACTTCCTGGAGCTTCCGAAAAGGTTCTCCTTCGGTCGCATTCCTGATCGATGGAACATTCAAAAGCGGTTTCTGAACACGAGCGTCCATGAGCCGGTCGAGCAGATCCGAGGGCCGGCCGGCCTCAACGAAGATAACCGCGTCGTCAGAGACCCATCGGGTGATGTCGAGCGGCGCGGGTGCCTCGGCCCTCGCGACGCCAAGCCCCAGCCACAAAATCATCGCCAGCGCGCCCACTTGCCGCGTGATCCCTGCCATCGGATTTCTCTCCTGATCGAACGCTGCGTTCGTTACCACCCGAACCCTGTCCTCGCTCTCGATACGTTGTTGGTGATACCCCCTGCCCCTGCCCCTTTGTTTCAGTCTTCGATCGTCGCGTTGCAGGGAGTCACGTATCCGCTAGAATAGAAGTAAGATCATTGAGGGTCCATTTCTCGGTTGGGATTCCAATCCGTTCAGGGACTGTCTATGAAAGCCGAACTTGTTCCCGAGAATGGGGACCCGCCGATTCCCATCACCAAAGATTTGACGGTGGTGGGACGGAAGGAATACTGCGACGTCTGCATTGACGACGCGAGTCTTTCAAAGCGACATTGCGTTTTGGTCAAGACAGACGGGTTGCTCGTCGTCCGCGATCTGGCAACGACCAACGGCACAAAGGTCAAGGGCCAGCGAATCCGCTGGGCCGCCTTGTTGCCGGATGACCGACTGACCTTTGGCAGTTACAAGGTCCGGATTTACCTCGGGCCGGACGATCTTCCCGCCCCTTCCGAGAGCCATCGGAAGCCGTCGAAAACAGCGCCCCTGCCGAAAGGCAAGCCGGTGGCGAAGGACGTGCGAGCCCACACTCCGGCGATCGCCCCGGTCGTCGGGTTCCCGACGCCATCGCCGCTTGAGGTTTCC
>JAYVYS010000554.1:0-2436 GCA_043784005.1 Isosphaeraceae bacterium | reverse complement strand
CCCGTTGAATGTCTCGGGAGGAGCCTGGCAATCGGGTCGAGTGGGCGCGGGAGTCCCGCCGTTCCGTGTCGCGGAAGGCTGGCTGGAGATCTATCACGGAAACCAGAATCCGACTCGTCCGGGAGAGGTCGGCACCTATTTCGGAGGCGCACTGCTTCTGGATGCCAAGAATCCCGGTCGGGTGCTCCGGAGAACTCCCGAGCCGTTCTTCGTTCCCAAGGCCGATTTCGAGGTCAACGGATTCGTCCCGAACGTCGTTTTCCCGACCGGGGTGGTACGCGATGGAACGTCGCTTCTTTTGTACTACGGCGCGGCGGATGCGTACACGGCGGTCGCGGAGTTTTCAGAGCGGGACTTGTTGGGGGGGATGGTCGCGGAGAGGTGACGTCCATGACGATCAGGCTTGAAAGAGCTGGATGAGATTGCCGCAAGTATCCTCGAAGACAACGTATGTTGACTCTCCCATCGTTTTCGGCTCGGAGCGAAAGACGACTCCCAACGCTTTCATCCGTTCAAACTCTTTCTGGACGTCCTCGGCGGCGAACGCTGTCAAGGGAATACCCTGATCGAACAAGGCTTTTTGAAACGTCTTCGCGGCCGGGTTTTCGTTGGGCTCAAGAGCCAGCTCGATGTCGCCCGGACCTTCGGGCGAGACCACGGTGATCCATTTGAATTCGCCGACGGGAAAGTCGGCCTTTTTGACAAAGCCCAGAGCTTCCGTGTAGAACTTCAAAGCCTTGTCCTGGTCATCGACGATGACACTTGTAAGTTTGATTTTCATGAGAACCTCTTCGTCTGATACTTGCCCGGGAGATGGTAAGGTGCGACCTGATGTATCCCGCAGGTACTCAGCGCCAAAGATTCAGCACGTGAATCCGATCAAGGATGCGAATTCCTGAAGATTCGAGCTTGGTTATCGCGTTTGCGATTCCTCTATAGGTAAGGTTGTGGTGTGGGTCGTTGTCGAAGCGCACCACAAGTATTGCCGGATGATGACCACCGGCCGCCAAGATAAGGTCATGCAGGTTCTCGAAGTCTTCGTAGTCACGCGTCAGCACGGAGAGAGTATTGGTGATCGCCCAGATAAGGATTCTAGCATCCGTGACTGAAATCCAACCGACGTCTCCGGCTAGGACGGGATCGTGTCCCGCAGCCTTGAGTCGTGAGGCGAGGCGCGGGTTGCTCATGTTCTCGTCAATCAGCAGTTTCATAACTGGTCAGATTTGTCAAGTCCACGCGTGTGGATGCGGGCTGCTTCGCGGTCTCGTTCCTGTTCGATAAGCGGCCGATTCCGGGTCACGTAGTCAAGGGCCTCAAGGACGGTTTCCAACGAGACCTGATAGTCGCGAGCGAATTCTTCGGGGGTGCAAGGGTCAAGCCCGTGGATGACCTCGTCAACCACCGCCGCTCTGATCCGCCGCCCTTTGAGGAAGAACTGGCGGTAATTCGAGCCCGGGCGCGGCTCCAGGTATTGATACTGAATCTGGGTTGGGGTGCTCATGGCGACTCCTCAAGGGTTCACCCTATCATAACCGTCGGTAGACATGTTACGAAACCGTGGGTCGTTTCAGTTTACCGGATTGCTGATACCTCACTGCTTCTGACTGGATAACTGCGCCTTCCCCTCGTCGTCTACATTCCAACCATCATTGCGGCCGATCCGCCTGCCTTCCAACATCGCCCGGGTTCGGGCGGTAACATCCTGGAGGCCGCCGATCAGGACCGCGATCAGCCGACCGACCTTGTAATACGCGACGGCGGGTACGTTCTCGAGCCGGATTAATGTCGCCAGACGAACAAGCTCGTCACAGTTGGCCTCACCGAAATTGACGCGGTCGGTGAAGGCCTGCGCGGCCCTCTCGAATCGTGGCCGGATCATCGCCCCCGGCCCGACGTCCCAGGACGCGTCGAAGAGAATGACCGCGTACTCCTTCTCTCGGAGGAACGACTCGTACCCCACTTCCGATACACTGCGGATCTCCATCGGTCAATCGACTCCGAAGACCTAACGCGCTTGGGCGACTCCGCCGAGGAACGGTCTGAGGTGCCTGGGGCCGTAGCGGAGGAGCGTGCTCAGTCTCCTTAGCGTGAGTCAGCAACGCGACCCACAACATTGCGACGCGATGGAGGGGTGGATCATCGCCCCAACCCGCCATCGTAGCCCCGACGATGGGTCGCGTTGCTGACCCACTCTAGGAGACTTTTGTTCTTTGAATAAGAACGGAAAGCGGATCATGCACCTATAAAGCTAGGGATTCAGCCAGTCCGCCAGGTTCAGTCTGGGCACATTGGTGTAATCTTGAGTGTTATGGGTGACGATTGTCAGTCCATGAACCAGAGCGGTGGCCGCATTCAAAAGGTCCATATCAGGATTCGGTAACCCCGCGTCGAACAACGCCGCCCGGATCGCGCCGAATTTGTAGGCCACGGCCTGAT
>JAYVYS010000553.1:0-6070 GCA_043784005.1 Isosphaeraceae bacterium | reverse complement strand
CGAGGCCTATACTGGGGGTTCGCCTAGGCTCAACCCCAGCCTCCCTCGATTCAAATTCGGGAAGTTATCCCCCGCCTGTTCCTAAGCACAGATGGTGAGGGAACCCAACTCCCGAATCGTCACAAAAGCACGTGTGGATTCGAGCTTGGATCCCCTCTCGGTCCTGTCGTTCCAGAACTCAGCCCTTGAGTGACTTCCGTTTTCGTAGCATGGCGTAGGCCAGTCCAAACACAGCGGCTGTTGCGCCGAATATCACCGTCGCGGGCTCGGGAACCGGTGCGACGTCCGTCGACGTGAAGGCGACGTTGTCGATCGCGAAATCGAAAGTGGTGTGATTGGCCGCACTGATGGTTACCGAAGTAATTCCAAGATCGAGCAAAGTAAAGGTTTGAAGTGCATTGTTTGGGAGGATAAGCGTGCTGGACCCGCCCAGATTGTCGGCGACTGTGAACGAATCGGCGAAATTGTTGGTCACCAAGATACTGAACCCGCTTACAGGAGTCGAGAAGTTGATGGTCAAAGGGTTCGTATAGGCTCCTGACACGAGGTTTGGCGCGATCGTGGCATAGACGCCTGTCAGATCGATACTACTGCTCTCATTGTTGAGAAGTTCACCGCCCTTGAAAGTAGCAATGCCAATGACCAGGGGAGAGTCAACGGCGCCCGTAAAGTTTCCACCTCGCCCTGCGGCTTGGGACTCAAAATCAATAAAGCCCGCTTTGGCGACATGAATGCCCGGCCCCACGATTCCGAACGCAAGCCCCAGTAACGTCACCGTCAGGATGCGCTTGTGAGAATGGAGCATGGTCTGGTCATCCTCTCAAAACATTGTCGTTGGGTTGGTCATGACGAACGTTCATCGACGGCTTTTGTAACGAAATCATCAGCGACTTACCACAAATAAACCCGAAAACTTTACAGACGCGACTTGATTCTTGGTTGTTTGTGGTTCCGAGGATTCAAAAGGCTCTCAAGGGTGTTTTTCTTTGACAAGGCGTGAGTCTTGCACAATCCGCACGGATCGCGCTTGCGGCTTTGTACACGTGATCGATTTAACACTGGAGCAGTCGTCGATCGAAGAATATTTTCGATTGAGAGAAAGACCGCTTCGACGGGAAAGGCCGTCGCGCTAAAATCAACTCGCTCGCCCGTTGATCATCATGCCAAGATCACGTGTCAGCGCTTCCAGGATCAGTGGCATGTAAGCCTTGCGCTGAATGTGCTGATCGGCTTCGATACAGCGGTCCGCGAGGAGGAACACGTCTTCAGGTGCGAGCCTGGACGAAAGCGCCGCCGAGGCGCGTCGATCGTCGGGGTCGGGACTGGGAGGCGACAGGCCGGCGGTTTGCCACAAAACGCCTCGAAAAAAGCGAGCGATCTCTCCGACCAGCAACCTTGCGCGACCTCGCTGATCGACGCTCTCCTTACCCGCCTCTTTGATAAACGCATGCAACTTTATGGCGAGGGCGGGTGAGTCGAGGCCTCTGGGATCGGCGAGGGCATCGATCAGCTCGCGGCGAAACCGTTCCAGCTCCGGGTCGGCTAGTCCCTTCGCCCTGCCGACACTCCCCTCGCCCAAAATGGCGAGTCGTGACGCCTCATCGGGGTCACTGACGATCGCCTGTTCGGAAAGTACGGCGGCCAGTTCAGAAGTCGGAAGCGGATTGAACCGGACGACCCGGCAGCGCGAGATGATCGTATCGAGCTGAACCTCGGCCGAAGTCCCGATCAGGATCAGGACCGAGCCCGGAGGTGGCTCTTCGAGCGTCTTGAGAAAGGCGTTGGCAGCCTCATCGTTCAGGTCGTCGGCATCGTCGACGATCGCCACTCTTCTCGAACCGCGCATCGGTTTCAGACCCAGGTCGAGGCAAAGCTCGCGGATGATCTTGATCGGAAGCTCGTGCTTCTCCTCGGGGCGGGCGACCGTCAGTAAATCGGGGTGGGTCCCCGCTTTGATTTGAAGGCACGAGGGACAGATCTCGCAAGGATCAAGCGCGGCCTCGGGTGATCGTTCGCAGAGCAATGCCTGAGCAAGCTTTAATGCGAACGTGTTCTTACCCACTCCCTCCGGTCCGACGAATAAGAGCGCGTGCGGGAATCGGCCCTGAGCAAGGGTTTTTCTAAGCTCTTCCACCAAATGATCATGTCCGCGGATCGAGTGCCAGGGCACGGGCCACCTCGGTACGGATCGCTTCGCCGACCGCGCCGGGGTCGCCGGAGGCGTCCACCTTGACGATGGCGGCGGGGTAGTAAGAACAAGAACCCGACTGTGCCGCGTGTGCGGCTTCGAGAAATCCTTGACGAACGGCGGCGTGGTAAGCGGCCGGCCGGTCCTCAATCCGATCTCTACTCGTGCCGACACGGGTACGCGCCGTCGATACGGCAAGATCGAGCAAGATGGTGAGGTCAGGCAGAAGCCCTCCCGTGGCGACTAACCCGACTTTCCCGACATCGTCAACACCCAGGCTCCCGGCGTACCCCTGGTAAATGATATTCGCCAGCAGGAACCGGTCGGAAACAACCAGGGCATCACGGTTCAGCGCCGGTCGAATCAGCTCTTCAACGAGTTGGGCCCGACTTGCCATATAAAGCAGCATCTCGGATCGCATTCCGCGTTGAATCGCGTCGCGATCGAGCAGGATCGAGCGCAGCTTATTCCCGAAAGGGGTTCCTCCCGGATCGCGGCAGGTCACAACCTCGCGCCCGTGGGATCGGAGCCACTCCGCCAAGTCAGCGGCCTGCGTCGTCTTGCCGCCGCCGTCAGGGCCATCGAGAACGACGAACCAACCGCGTTTCTTGATCGAGACTTCCGCCATGACTCTATCTTATCCTGCGGCGATCGACGACGAAAGTCCGGCGATCAAGAGAGCCCGATCAGCCGAATCCTATCTCGGAGGAAGCAACGCAGCTTAGGAAGCTAAATCACAAGTGGTCCGCGAGGCGACCCCTTGCATCCACGACAGCTCCAACCTGTGAGCGCGGCGGAAAGGATCAGGCGGGGTATCGACTCGGCAAATGTCCGCCACCGGGAGGGAGTGTCCGGGAGGAGCCGCCAGTGAGTTGTGGATCGAGCACAACGCGAGCAATAACGGGTACGAGTATGGTAGCTCATGGTGAGACGTCGGGGGTTTTGGTGGAAACCGAACGCGGTAGGATTAGAGGAAAGAAGACATCATAGTTGGTTCACCTTTAGATCGAGACTCGACCAAAAGATTGCGACAGTGAACAATACGAAAGCTTTCTTCTCTCGTCGAGGGTCGTTGTCGAACGTGTTGACTTCGAGATTCATTCCCCATTCCGGCGGAGACCCGGACTACACAGTGACGACGGTATAGAATAGCGACGGGGCACGGGTCTTGAGTGGACTTCATGTCATGATGGAGCCGCGCTTTGCCTTCTTTTTTGTTCACTTACGGTACGCTTTCGCCCGTTTCACCGGAATCCGCCGTGGAAGGTGGCTGGGAACCGGACAAAGTGAGAGGTCGGCTCTATCACCTCGGTCCGTATCCCGCGCTGGTGGATGTTGAGGACCCCTCGGCGGATTGGATCGCCGGCTACGTGCGAGCCGTTCAAACCGAAGAGCTTGAGGGTCCGCTCGACTCATATGAAGGCGTGGCCGAGGGCCTATTCCGCCGCCTGATCGTGAATACCAAGGCAGGACGCCAGGTCTGGGTCTATGTTTATGCTGGAGAACGTCCGGTCGCGACCTTCAATCGAATCGAACGTTGGGAAGGGCGACGGGTCGATTCCCGTGATCCGAACCAGCTTCGACGTTTCTGGTAGAGCGAGACGGCTCTCAATCTATTGATTTTAGAAAGACATGATGATGTCTGTCAATTCCAAAATGAACGCGTCGTCCGGCGCTCGCGACCTTGATGCTGATCCTGGTGACTGCATTGGTGGTTACCTCATCGAGCGCCTTCATGGGTTGGGTGTCGAACACGTCTTCGGGATTCCCGGCGACTATGTATTGACCCTGTACAAGATGATTGAGGATAGTCCGATCGAGGTCGTCGGAATGACCCGCGAAGATAGCGCGGGCTTCGCGGCCGACGCCTATGCGAGGCTTCATGGACTCGGATGCGTTTGTGTGACGTACTGTGTCGGCGGGCTGAGTCTCTGTAATAGCATCGCGGGAGCTTATGCTGAAAAGTCTCCGGTGATCGTCTTGAGCGGCTCGCCCGGCGTCTCGGAACGGGCACGAAACCCTTTGCTCCACCACAAGGTCCGGGGGTTCGAAACACAGTTCGAGGTCTTTGAGAAAATCACCGTCGCGGCCACCGTGCTTGATGATCCACTCACCGCGTTCCATGAGATCGACCGCGTGCTGGACGCTGCCACACGTTACAAACGGCCGGTCTACATTGAAATTCCTCGCGACATGGTTTTGATCAAGCCATTGAGCCCGCATCGGCCGTTTCCCGGTCCCCCGCCCAGCGACTCCGAGGCGCTGTCCGAAGCCGTGGATGAAGCGGCCGTGATGCTGACAGCCGCCCAGCGCCCCATGATTCTCGCGGACGTCGAAATTCATCGCTTCGGGCTTCAAGACGCACTGCTTGCTTTGGCGGAATCGACCGGCATTCCGATCGCGACAACGATTCTCGGCAAGAGCGTGATCTCCGAGTCTCATCCCCTCTTCGCGGGGATTTACGAAGGGGCCATGGGGCGGAGTGAAGTCACGGAAGCTGTCGAATCGGCGGACTGTTTGTTGATGCTCGGGTGCTTTTTGACCGACATCAATCTCGGCATTTTCACCGCCAAGCTCGACCCGGCGCGTTCCATCAACGCGACAAGCGAGGATCTTCAAATCCGACATCACCACTACGGCGATGTCCGTCTCGATGACTTCATCAATGAACTCACGGCGCGCCGGCTGAAGGTCGCCAAGACTCCGGTCCCACGTCGGATCGATCCGCTTTCGATCCCCTGGATCGCGGAATCCGAAAAGCCCGTGACCTCAGCGCGATTGTTTGCCAGGTTGAACCATATGCTCGACGATTCGACCGTTGTGATCGCCGACATCGGCGACTCACTTTTCGGGTCGGCGGATATGTCGATGAGTCGTCGTACCGAGTACATTAGCCCCGCATATTACACGTCGATGGGTTTCGCGGTTCCCGCCGCCGTGGGAGTGGGGGTGGCCAATCGATCATGCCGGGCGATCGTCGTTGTGGGCGACGGTGCCTTCCAGATGACGGGAATGGAACTCTCAACGATTGTCCGTCAAAAGCTGAACCCGATCGTCGTCGTTCTGAACAATCACGGCTACACGACCGAGCGATTTTTGCTCGACGGCCCGTTCAATGATATTCACGAATGGCAATTTCACAAGATCCCGGAAGTCCTCGGCGCGGGTCTTGGACTGGAAGTTCGGACCGAGGGGGAGCTTGATACCGCCTTAAACCGAGCGGTTGCCAACACCGAGAGTTTTAGCCTCTTGAACGTCCATCTCGATCCGTGGGATCGAAGCCCGGCACTGGAGCGGCTGGCGCAAAAGCTCTCGAAGATGGTCTGAGAGTCAGTGAATCGACGGGTGCTTACCGTTCGCTGTGTCGATAAGGCGACCGGCGCTTGGAAAGTGCCCCGAGATCAAGTGGATTGACCCTTGAGGGCGAGAACCCACTGCCGCTTTTTGACTTATCGACCCGTGAATGCGGTCGCAAATTCCCGAAGTCCGTGGGCTCGCTTCCGGGCAAAGCAACCCGTTCCGGTTCGTCCAAGCACAATGCCGACCACCGGATCGCTATTGCAAGCGACCGGTGAGTGACGTCATACGACGAACGCAACTCACAATTCAGGTGTGGTCGTGACCTGAAAGCCTGAGTAAGGCACCGCGAAGAAACAAGTTGGGCAAAGGTCCGCGACAACGAGAGACGCTCTATCGGTCGATTAAGGATGCCACGGCTCGTACTCGCCCCGTGCCGCAAAAGCCTCTGCCGTACCGCACGGGTTCGGAGTACCGTACCTCGTGGCACCCACCCGCGAACACGAATTTGCTCAAGTGATTCTTTCGCGAATCCTAAGTCCGTCATGGCGCGCTGTCGTCTAGACGACTTCTTCGACGTCGGGC
>JAYVYS010000552.1:0-2342 GCA_043784005.1 Isosphaeraceae bacterium | reverse complement strand
CTGGCTGCTGGGCATCGCCCGCCACCGCGCTCTGAGGCACTACCGTGGACCCAAGTATCAGTCCATGGAAGGCCGGCCCGAAGGGGTGTCCGACGCCTTGCCCTCTCCGGAGTTGCTGGAAGGGCGGGAGCGTGCTGGCGTGGTGCGAGCGGCGCTGCTCTCTCTGCATCACGAGAGCCGACGGGTGCTGTTGGACAAGTACGCCGACGGGCTCTCGGTCGCGGAGATCGCGGCCCGAAGCGGGCGGTCGGCCAAGGGGGTCGAGTCGCTCCTGTCGCGTGCCCGAGGACAGCTCCGTGCCCTCTTGCGGCCTTATTTTTCGCACCCCACGGGAGGTCAACGCCGTGAGCCGACTGACGCCAGACCGACCTGAAGAGGACGAGGACGAGGACCAGTTGACGCTCCTGATCACTCAGGCCGGCGACCCGAAGGTCGAGCCTCGGCCCGAACACGTCGACGGCCTCCGCGCGCTGCTCCTCGACCGCCTCGGCCCGCCTCGGCTCGCCCGGCCCTGGAAAACGTGGTTGCTCATGGGCTCGGGCTTGGCGGCCGCCTGCCTCTTGGGCGCTCTCGCCTGGCCTCGACACGATGTCGAGAACACGATTAAGAGTAATGATGTGATTCTATCTACGCAAAAAGTCACGATTCAGCTGCCGGACCATGCTTCCATCAACGTCGCGTGGCTGGACGCCCGTCGAGGCCTGGATGTGTCGGAAATCCCCACGTTCTCCTGGCCGGTTCAGGAATCGTCGCCCCTCACGGTATCGACCTCGATTCCTCCCGATTTGCTCGATTGAAACAGCGAAACCGACCGCCGCGCTGTAACCGTGTCTTTTCGATCTCGACCTTTTCAAAGAGAGGTACTGCTCATGCTGCGCGCACTGTGTCTCGCGACGATCCTTCTCGTACTGCCCTTGGGGCATGCTTCCGCGGACGCTCCCGGCGACCTCGGTGCGAACGCCGCCCTCAGATACTGGCAGGCCTTTGCCACACTGCCCAAGTTTACCGATGCGGAGCAGACCAAGCTCATGGCGGAACACCTGACCATGCCGCTGGATGCTCAGGCACGGGAGAGCGTGACCAAAGCCGAGTATTCGCTGCGGATGTTGCACCACGGGGCGGTGCTGTCGGGCTGCGACTGGGGCATCGACTGGGAAGCGGATGGGATCGAAGTTCTGCTCCCCCAGATGACTGCGGCCCGGGTATTGTCCTCGCTGGCTTGCCTTCGCGCCCGTTTCCGTTTCGAGGAAGGCCGCGGCGCGGAGGCCTTCGACGACCTCGTTGCCGCCATGACCCTGAGCAGGCAGATCTCGATGGACGGAAGCCTGATCGGTGTTCTGGTCGGCTACAATATCGAAGCGCGCACAACCAACGCGCTGGCGCTCTATCTGCCCAAGCTCGACCCTGGAACGATCAAAGACCTGAAGAAGCGTCTCGATGCCTTGCCCCAAGGCGGGAATCCCACCTCGGGGTTGCTCGTATGCGAGGCAAAGACTCTCGAATGGTTCATTCACAAGGTGAAATCAGCCAAAGACAAAGATAGCTTGGTGGCCCTGCTGGCTCCCTTAACCCGCCTGTCCTCTCAGCCCGAGGGGAAAGCCCGCGACGCGCTCGAGGGAGGTCGGGCACTGCTCAACGAGTGCGGCGGCACCGCGGCCGGCGTGCTCAAATTCGCCGAGGAAACCCGCCCATCCTATGTGCTGACGGCGAAGCAGATGGCGCTCCCGCTCGCTCAGTTTGAGAAGGAGTTTGCGCGCGAGACGATGAGACAAGCCGGCAACCCGGTATACAAGATCTTCTTTCCCGCCCTCGTGAATGTACGTCGGGCCCAGGCGCGAACCGATGTCCGCCGGGCTCTCTTGTCCGCGGCCTTCGCCGTCCAGCTCGACGGCCCCGACGCCCTGAAGAATCATCCCGACCCTGTTGCCGACGGTTCGTTTGAATACTCGAAATTCGCCGATGGCTTCGAATTGACCTCGAAGTTCAAACAGGATGATAAGCCGATCATTCTCAACGTCGGTCAGCGCGGGAAATGAAAGACGTGCTCCGGGCCACGGAGGGCCTGGAATGCGACTCCGCGATCATGCCCGTCCGGATGAGCCGACGCCAGCCGACACGGCCACGATCTCAAAACGGGAATCCTCGCGGCGAAAGCGGAATCGCGAGGCGGCGGAGAAATCGAAGGGAATCATCCACGTCTTGCGCGGATGATTCTCTTTCGGTCTCATCTCATCTCAGCGACGGCGGAACCGGCAGAAGAGGCCGAGCCCGCAGGCGGCCATCACAGCCTGGAGATAGGTCGCCGGCTCGGGAACCGGGCTGGGGCCAAAGCCTCCGTTGGG
>JAYVYS010000551.1:0-3887 GCA_043784005.1 Isosphaeraceae bacterium | reverse complement strand
GGGATGAACAAGCTCGGAATCGGCGGCGGAGTGGCCGCGAACATCCACTTTCGGTTGCGGATGGCCGAGATGGCGGACGCCGAAGGGATCGAGCTATTCATCCCTCCGCTCGCCCTCTGTACCGACAACGCGGCGATGGCGGGAATCGCCCTGGCGAAACTCGCGGCCGGGCAGGTCGCGGCCCTCGATATCGACGTGACCGCCGGATTGGTTCGTCCTGGACGATAAAGCCACTTATCGCAGAATTTTCGTAGGTTGGGTCGCACTCGTTTAACTCGGCGGCCGCTTCCTGAGCAGGTGAGGCGCGGGGGGCGTGCCTTGATAAGCACGCTGCTGTTCGTCGAGGGAATGGCGACGGATCAAGGCCCGGGCTTGTGCTTCGGGGACTGTGGAGGACGTCGGCACGGAGCCGGAGGGAGCGCTGATGGGTCGTGTGAGCGGGCTGTGCATCGGTGGCACCTCGCGAAACGTCAAGCGAATGCTCAAGGGGGTCTGTTTTCTCGGCCGCCGACGCCCACAATGAAGTCATAGATCGCCGCGGGCCGGGCGTGCCGGGATCGGTCGATCGTGTGGCTCCGCGGCTACATTGTGTCTCGCGTGACGTCGACGATTCTGAAGGGGGGATATGAACGCGCATTCGCTATGGGACGGTATCGAAGGCATCGTCCTGGACGCAGTCGGAACTTTAATCGAGCCGGTGCCATCGGTCGCCGAGACTTATGGCTTGATCGCCCGAAGACAGGGAGTGTCCCTCGACTCCATCGAGCTTCAGTCGCGCTTTCGCCGACACTTCCGGAACGACGAGGTCGACGAGACTCGAGGTCCACTTGTCACCGACGAGTCGATCGAGCTGGCGCGGTGGCGTCGGATTGTCTCGAACGTTTTGCCGGAAGTTCCGGATCGCGATCGCGCGTTCGAGGAACTCTGGGCTCATTTCGGACGTTCTGAGGCGTGGCGATGTTTTCCTGACGTCGGCCCCGCGATCGAAATGCTGCATGAGAAGGGCTTCAAAGTGCGAATCGCCTCGAATTTCGATCGCCGGCTGCGCGCTGTCGCTGAGGGGCTTCCCGATTTAAGGGCGCTCCGGGACGGGATGGTGATCTCGTCGGAAGTCGGCTATCGTAAACCACATCCGGCATTCTATCATGCGGCGTGTCGGAGCCTTGACCTGCCTGCGGAGTGCGTTCTCTCCGTCGGGGACGATCCCGAAAATGACGTGAATGGTCCCGTTCGTGCCGGGTTGAGAGGTATTCTTGTCGATCGCGATTCGAAGGAAGCTCGCGATCCTGTATTTTTTCGTGATCTCGTCGGCCTGACAAGGTCACGGACGGCCGTGAGTGAGAAGATTGTTCGCGACCGGAGTGGGGAAAACGTGCCTGTCGCGCCGATAGTCAAAGATGGCCGATGACTCGGCTTGCCTGACCTGTCGCCTTGGATTAGGATCTGCCGCGCGGTGGGAGTCGATCGTCCGGTTGGTCGATTGCCACGTCTGCCGACGCTCTCCGGTCCGAGTTTTACCCAGGTCGTGCCGGTTCCCGTCCGTTCCTTTCAGGGAAGAAAGGAAGTCGCACATGGTCGCAACGGTCCAAGAACTCGCGGCTCTCGTCTGCGGTAAGCTGGTCGGCGACGGCACGATCTCGATCCTGGCGGCACGATCCGTCGGCGAGGCAGGGCCGGGCGACATCACATTCATCGAGAACGAGCGTTACGCGAAACTCTTGCGGACCTCACCGGCTTCCGCTGCGATTGTGGGACCGCACTTCAAGCGTGTTCCCGAGAGCCCGGACGTCCCGGTCATTGAGGTCGAAGACCCGTTGACGGCGTTTGTCGCGGTTCGAAAGCATCTTGGCGCGGAGTCGAAACCGCGATGGACGGGAATCCACCCGCAGGCGTTCGTTCACCCCAGTGCTAAAATCGGCAAGAATGTCGCGATTTACCCGTTCGCTTACGTCGGAGAAGACGCGGAGATCGGTGACGGCAGCACGCTTCATCCCGGGGTCGTGGTGAGCGATCGCTGCCGGCTTGGCCTTAATGTTGTCATTCGTCCGAATGCGGTGCTCTATGAAGACGTGATCCTGGGCGACCGCGTGGAAATCCATGCGGGTACGGTCCTTGGCGGCGATGGATTCGGCTATCGATTCGTGAATGGAAAACACGTCAAAGTGCCGCATACGGGACGGGTGGAAGTAGGTGCGGATGTCGAGATCGGTGCGAACTCCACCGTCGATCGCGCCACCTTCGAAGCAACCCGGATCGGCGAGGGCTCAAAAATTGATAATCTGGTCATGATCGGGCATAACAACCAGATCGGCCGTCACAACCTGCTCTGCGCCCAAGTCGGTATCGCGGGGAGTTGCAAGACCGGCGACTACGTGATCATGGGCGGCCAGGCGGGGATCAAGGACAAGACCGAGATCGGTGATCGCGTGGTGGTGGGAGCGCAATCTGGGATTACTCGTAACGTCCCGGCAGGCGTGCAGATGCTCGGTACGCCCGCGAATCCGGCCCGCGAACAAAACCGGAGTTATCGAATGGTGGCGCGATTGCCCGAAATGCATAAGCAACTCCGCGAGCTTTCCGCCCAAGTCGCGTTGCTGACGAGTGGAAACCCAGCGATCGCGGTGGGCGCGTCAGAGAACATTCTCGAAATTGAATAAAGCGCGTGGAGGCTCGATCGTCTTGCCGTCGATTTCCAATGGTCCCTCCCGGCATACGCGACGTCTGACGCTTGCCATTCCTCCCGCTTCGGCCGAGCGCACGGTGGGACTGCTGGCCGGTAGCGGCCGATTCCCGATCCTGTTCGCGGAGGCCGCGAAGAAGCAAGGTTATCGCGTCGACTGCGTCGGTATCCGCTACGAGGCGCCGGAAGAACTGCGAGCGATTTGCGACTCGTTCCAACTCGTGAGCGTTTCGAGACTCGGCGGCATGATCCGCGCCTTCCAGCGTCGAGGCGTGAAGCGCGTCGTGATGGCGGGAAAGGTCACCAAGAGTGTGATGTACCTGCCGCTACGCTGGTTTCGGCTCTGGCCCGACATCCGGATGATTCGTTTCTGGAATGGCACCCTTCGCGGCGACCACCGTGACGACTCGATCTTGCTTCAGGTAATTGCCGAATTCGAACATGATGGGATGACGATCGATTCGGCTCTCGACTATTGCCCGGAGCTACTCGTGAAGGAAGGCGTTCTGACCAAACGTGCTCCCACCCTTGGTGAGCGAAACGACATCGCGTTCGGCTGGACCCTCGCAAAGGAGATGGGACGCCTTGACGTCGGTCAATCCGTTGCCGTGAAGGAGCAATCCGTCCTCGCCGTCGAGGCGATTGAAGGGACGGATCGTTGTATCGAAAGGGCGGGTATCCTCTGCCGCGCGGGGGGCTGGACGCTCGTCAAGGTCGCCAAGCCCGAGCAGGACATGAGATTCGATGTTCCCACGGTCGGCATCTCGACCATCGAAAACCTGCACCGGGCTTGCGCACGGGTTCTCGCCATTGAGGCGAACCGGACCATCATGGTCGATCAGGACCACGTCGTCGCTTTGGCCGACAAATACGGGCTGACGATCGTCGCTCTGACCGACGGCTCGGTTTGAAGTCCAGCGCTTCGGTTCGCTCAAATGCCCAAAGTGGGTTCACCCGCGGCTTTGGTCGGTTGTAAAATCGATAGATCGACGGGTGCCGGCTTCGGTCGAGGCTTGCCCGCCTCGACGGCGCGAATGATGATCTCGGCGGCGATCTCCAGACCGAGGCTGTGCGAGTCGATCACGATGTCGTACTGATGCGGGTCGGCGGGATCGACTCGGTACATTGTTTTTTCAAACTGGCTTCGACGCCGATCGAGATCTCTGGCGGCCCTTCGCGCTGTGCGGACAGAGACCCCCATTCGTTC
>JAYVYS010000550.1:0-2501 GCA_043784005.1 Isosphaeraceae bacterium | reverse complement strand
TGATCACCAAGATCGGCGACAACGACGTCGACAACACGGGAATGGTGAAGATCAAAGGCGACCTTCGGCTGCGTCTTCAGTATCTCATCCAGAAGCTCGCCAAGAACGGCAAGGTCCCCTTGACGATCGTCCGCAAGGGACAAGAAATGAAGGTCGAGCTGCCCGTCACTTCGAAGCGCGACATGCTGATCGAGTCGCTCAAGGGACGCTATCCCTCCTACTTTATCTATGGACCGCTCGTCTTCTCGCCGTTAAGCTCCGACTTTCTCGCGGGACTTGATCGAGGCGGCGGCCAGTATTACGCCCTCTTCAGCATGATCGGAAGCCCGATCGCGACCCGTCGCGGCGAGCGGCCAAAGTTCCCCGGCGAGCAGCTCGTCATGGTCGGCTCGCCGATCTTTCCCCACAAGATCGGCAAAGGCTATTCGAATCCGTTCGCGAAGGTGGTCAAAGAGATCAACGGCGTCCGCGTCAAAAACATGGCACACATGGTCGAGCTTTTGCGCGACACGAAAGAGAAGTACACGACGATCAGCTTCGACGACAAAGGGTCGGAGTCCATCGTCTTCGACCACAAGGAAGCCCTCGCGGCCACCGAGGACGTTCTCAGTGACAACGGCATCCGTCAGCGTGCCAGCGACGACCTGTCCACCGTGTGGGCGGCCAAGCCCGAACAAGCGGTCGGAGAGAAAGACAAAACGAAAGAGAAAGCTGGCGGAGGCCGTTGACACTTTCCCCATCAATGAACGAGGAAATCAAAGAGGTCAACCTTTTGACGCCTCTGTGAAATTCTCGTCGAACGAATGCTTGAACATAAAAGCCAATCACTCTTGAGTCGTCGGATGTTTGTCCAACGTGTCGCGTGGCACGTCGCGCTGGCATGGTTCGCCATCATGATCGCGCTGGGCTTTGGAGTGGCGGGCTACCATTATCTCGGGCGGCTCGGCTGGCTTGATGCCCTGCTGAACGCATCGATGATTCTGGGAGGGATGGGTCCGGTCGACCCGCTTCAAACGCGAGAGGGCAAGCTTTTCGCTTCGTTCTACGCCCTGTTCTCAGGTCTCTTTTTCATTGGGGTCGCGTCGGTTGTGCTGGCCCCGTTTGTCCACCGATTGTTGCATCAGTTACATATAGACGATTGAGATCAAGAATGGATTCGATAACTCGTGGATTGTTCGGATTGATGATAAGCGGCCAGAGGCTAGGATCGCGGAGAGTTCCAACGCTCTGACACCTTTTTTTTCGACCCTGAATTCGTGGGAACCGCGGGTCGGCTCGGCGGGGCCTTGAAGAAGGCGGCGGTGACCCAAGGATCGCGCTTGATCTGGGAGAGGTCGGGCGGCTTGACCACCGTCCGCGTCTGAGCGCAGCCGATCATCACCCCGAGCAAAAGGGGGGTCGCCAGGTTCAGGGGCCATCGTGGTCGCATTGCCAGCCTCGGGGTCGGGCGTGGGGCGATACGTCCGATCGTGCGCAACGTCAACGCGACCGGATGATCCCGAGGACTCTTTCGGCAGTTTCAGGGGGTCCGCTTTGGCGGATGATCCGGATCAGGCCGGATTTGAGAAAGAAAGGACGCGACGGCGGGTCCGCCACGGGCACCACGGGAGGACGCTGCCACCCGTGGAGTCCTTCGCGTCCGGGGGCTCTTGTGGGTGTGGATCAGGGTTTCTTGACGGTGCCTTCGAGCTTCTCGCCGGCCTTGCCAATGGCTTCGCCCGTCTTTTCGACGGCCTTGCCGGCACCTTCGACCACGGCGGCGGCCTTGTCGCCGACCTTTTCCTTGACCTCGGCCTTGGCCTTTTCTTCGAGTGCCACGCCACCTCTTTCGATCGCTTCGCCCGTTTTCTGAACCGCCTTGCCGGTCGCCTCAACGGCCTTGCCGCCAACTTCGCCCGCCTTTTTTTCGATCTCGACGGCCTTTTCCTTGATCTCGGTGCGTTCCTCAGCAGAGCAACCGGACAGCGAAGCCGCTCCCGCCACGACCAGCGATCCCACCACCGTCAGCCAGGATTTCGGACGAAACATGACGATCACTCCCCAGGGTGTCAATCTTTTGGTCTCAACATGCCATCCCTGCAACACGGTAACAGGGCGACCTATGATCTTAATCAAATCGGTCCTTGTCGCACACTCCCCCGGGCGGGTTCAGAGGGATTGCAAGATCCGTCCTTCTCCCCCTGGGAAGGTGGCCGAAGGCCGGATGAGGGTCCCCGGGCTTCGCTCGATGCAAAAATGACCGTCATCCGCCGCTTCGCGGCACCTTCTCCCGGCGGGAGAAGGGATAATGTCGGACTTTGCAATCCTCAACTGTGCGGGTTTCGGCGAGTTCCCACCCCATCGTAGGCTGAGTCGCGACGTTCCGCCGATTTCCAGAACGATTCCGGCATTCCCTTCGATGATCAAGGAAAAGCGAACCGCTTTTTCAAGCGCTTTCCCTCACCCTTCGAAATCGGGAACCCTCCATGTCGCTCACTCTCGAACAGCGCCGGGAAATCAAT
>JAYVYS010000549.1:0-4368 GCA_043784005.1 Isosphaeraceae bacterium | reverse complement strand
TTCGCTGATGCGAAATCGCTTTTCCTCGAACGGCAGCGCGTCGACCATCGCGTATCCCGGGAAGGGTTCTCGTATGGCTTCGCTCGGGGTCTTTTTTTCGGGGACGAATTCGAACTGATGGCTGCGGTATCGCCAGAAGTCGGGGGCTTTGGTCGCCAAGAGCGCGGCGGCGTATCCCGCCAACCAGAACACCACCGGGCAAGCGAGCTTTTCCCAGGCTTCGCGCGAGCTATTGAGCACGCGAAGCGTCGGATAGGCGTCGGCCGCGAAAGGGAGGCTCGCTTCAAGGTCGAGCACGAAGACCGCCGAGGGATGCGTTTCGCCGCGTTGATCGGTCACCGTTCGAAGAACGTCGGGGGTTTGCGGGGCAAGCTCCACGACGGCGATCTCGGGGAACTCTGCGCGGAGACGCTTGATGAGGTCGTTGCGAAGGGTTCGGTCGTCGCAGACGGCGAAGCTCAGCGAGAAACAGCCTTTCGAGACCCCAAGCATTCGCCGGAACGCCGCGAGTTCGGCTGTTTGTTTGGCGGACTCGCGCTCAAGTGTCGCGGCAGGGGAAGGAGTGGGAGTCTTCTTGACCCTGCGGGCGCGGCTCACGTTCCTTCCTCGCTCGGTCGAGGCAACGGGGCTTCCAGGTCGTCGATGGCCGGATTGATGCCGTACCATTCTTCATCATTGACATAGAGGAGCAGGGCGCGACTATCCAGCAACTCGCGGAACGCGGCTTCATTCTCTTTGGTGCGGACCACCCGGCCGGTCCGTCTCGCTTCCTCGATCAACGGCCAGTGGTCGGCGCGCAACAGCCGGCGGTAGCTTCGCATCGCTTCCGTCCGGCGACGCTTCACGCTCGGCGGTTTGATCGGCAACTCTTCTTCGGTGACGATGGCACCGCGAATCAAGGTCATCAGCTCGGTCGGCTGGCCACCGGAAAGCTTGATCAGGTCATCGCGAACACGGTCGGATTGAAACAAAAAATCCTCTTCAACTCCCACTTTATCAAGACGTTTTTTGATCAGCTCGCGAAATTTTTTCATCCCGGGGACATACGTTCTCGAGACCGGTGGCGGCGTGGTGATCTTGGTCATGGGCACCACGGGAAGGGCTCCCCCGTAGAGCTGCCTCAACGTGGACTCTTGAGTCGAGTACGCCAGCGCGATCGGGAGCGTGTAAATCATGTGGCAATGAAAAGCGGTGAGCTGCGCCGAGCGGTTGACAAAGAGATGTTCGGTCGTCGAACACCCCGCCGATTCAAGAGGGCGCGTGATCATCTTGTCGAGGTCGTCCACGATCACGACCAGACTCTTATAGCCCTTCTTGATCAACTCCAGTTTCGCTTGCCCGATGATATCGTTGGCGGCGACAAGCAAGTTGTTCGTATCGGGTTCGAGCGCTTTACGAACTTCCTGACGTGCGTCGGGACTGTTCTTGATCGTTGCCGAAAATTTGGCCAAGTACGCCGGGAACTCAAGCTTATCGAAAGAGACCTCGGCAAGCGCGAGTAGTTTCAATTTTTCGAAGCGGTCGCGGAAATAGCCGGGCTTCAGCTTGATCTGCTCGCGATCCACAAGTTGTTCGGACACTTGCCGCATGATGGCGATCAGGACGTCGGGGAAATCAATGTCATTGCGGTCGAGTTCGTCGTCGGCCTGAACCCGGACCACAAAGAATCGCGTTGAGTCGTCGCGGGTTACCTGCAAAGCCTGACTCAATTGCCAGAGTTCCGTGGACTTGCCGCTGCCCCGATGCCCGGTGAGGATCTGGCACGTCGGTTGGTCGGCCAGACGGATCTTCTGCCCCATGACTTTGACAATGTTCGAATGACCTCGAACGTCGTCAAGGTTCGTGAACAAGTCCTGCTGGTCGTCGTGCAACGGCCTGGGATCAAAGATGGAATAGACTTCTTGTGTGCGTGTCGCCATGTGATGATAGGGTCGATTTTGAGAATCTCTTGGCCAGATGCGTCGCACATGAAACGAATGGGAAAGGTCATCGCCAAACCCAACGATGAGTTTACTCGATCGCGTCCCGCGAGGAATCGGGTAATCAAGAATTCAGAAGTCAATCGAGAGGTTCAATTTCAGTGGCGCCTGACAACTTTCACCATCAAACCCCGGAAGCTCTTCGTTTTTGTATTGGTTTCGGTGACCGGATGGCGGGGAAACAAATGGGGACATCGCGCGTTCGTAGAGCGTCCAGGGGTCTGATTTAGTTGTCGCGTTTTGGTTGACTTCAGTACCTCTCCAACTTGGAAGGATCACTTCCACATCGGTTTCCGAGGCCGAAGCACGGCGCTTTTCCGATAGTATCGCAAGAGGACGTCCTCTCGATCACCGGGGCCGAATCTCCCCGCTCCGACAGCCTCATGTTCGAGAACAAAACGCGACGGCCACGCCGACCCGCGAACGATCTCGCCGCGAGCCAAGCGGAGTGCAACTAAGGCCGTCAATCGCTCTTTGACAACCCGACCGCCGCGCCAAACGAACCCATTTCGCCTCGTGGCACGAACCCGATGCCCTGTTGTGCGGGCTTTCGTCCCATGACGAAATCCCCGAACGAATAAACAGTCAGACTCTGACTGCACCGCGAACCTCTGTTCTTGAAGGCAGGTCCATCCCGAAACGAAGCCGGCTCATGTCTCGTCATTGGTAGCCGCCGTCGCTTTCCTGCCCGTAGGGTGGGCGTCGCCCACCACGTAACTGACTTTCTGGCCTAGTCTTAGGATGGTGGGCCATGCCCACCCTACGACTTTTCTCTTGAGGCAGGGGCGATCCCGAAACGAAGCCGAAGTCAAAATTTGAGGGCACCACGGACATTTTCTCTGGAAGCAGGGGCGATCCCGAAACGAAGCCGAAGTCAAAATTTGAGGGCGTTACGTGGCCGGAAGACCTGGCGATTTTCAGAGCAACTCGATTCCGCAGGCCGTGTCTTTCTTGGACGATGCTCAAAGCGCCGAACGAACCCACCGGCATATTGGTCAATTTGAGCCGAGTTTCAGGCCCGTCTCTCGTCTCAGTCCCCGAGATGAACGTATGTCGAATTTCGAGGCATTTTGTTCGCAAACGTTCGTTTATTGACGAATCTGTTCACCGACGCGACGACAGGGGAACACCCAGCAGCCGAGCGATCCCCTCGACAATGCGTAAGGCGGCGTGGCCATCGCCGTACGGGCTCGCACCTCGGGCCATGGCGCGGTAGACCTCGGGGTCGGACAGCAGGCGGTCGGCTTCCTTAATGATGACTCGGGGATCGGTCCCCACAAGTCGCGCGAGGCCTGCTTCCACCGCCTCCGGACGCTCGCTCTCGGTTCGCAGGACCAGAACGGGCTTCCCAAGGGCGGGGGCCTCTTCCTGCACGCCTCCCGAGTCGGTCAACACGATGTGGGAGCGCTTCAAGGCCGCGACGAATGCGCCATAGGGCAGGGGGTCACAGAGCCGGGCTCGGGGATGGTCGCCCAGCAGTTCTTCCACGACGGGCCGAACCGCCGGGTTCGGATGAAGCGGCCAGAGGACTTCGACATCGGGATGGCGGCGAAGGATCTCGGCGACCGCTCGGCAAATTCTTCGCAGCGGACGGCCAAAGCTGTCTCGACGGTGCGCCGTGACCAGCACCACGCGCGAGGAAGATTCAAGGTCGACGCCGATCGGCATGTCACGTTGAGCCGTCGCGAGCAGGGCATCGATCACCGTATTTCCCGTGACATGGATGGTGGTCGGATCCACCCCTTCGCATAGAAGGTTATCGCGGGCGGAGGAGGTCGGAGCGAAGTGGATGGCACTCAGGCAGCCGGCCACGAGACGGTTCCCCTCTTCGGGAAAGGGTGCGTCGAGCCGACCTGTCCGCAATCCCGCCTCGACGTGTCCAAAAGGAATTTTAAGGTAAAAGCAAGCCAAAGCAGTGGCCAACACGGTGGTCGTGTCACCCTGGGCGACCACCAAGTCGGGAGCTTCCCGGACAAGCGATTCGGAGACGCCACCGAGGAGCCTGGTGGTGAGGTCGACCAAGGTCTGGCTGGGACGCATGGCGTCGAGATCGATGTCGGGAACGATCGCGAAAAACGCGAGCGCGTCATCGACAAGATCCCGGTGCTGAGCCGTAAGCATCACCCGACAATCCGCCCACGAGGCCTCGCCAAGTGCCGAGATGATAGGAGCCATCTTGATGGCTTCAGGACGTGTGCCGATCGTGCAGACGACCTTTTTGACTTTGACCCGCTTTGCCGTCCGGACCCGATGCCGACCCACCAAACCGGGAGCGGAAAGGGGTTCCAGTTCCATGACGGGAGCATGTCGGGGGTCGGCCATCGCGGTTCATCCTTGAACGTGATGGTAGGGAAGTCTGAATGCTCAAGGGACCCGAGCGCTTCGCCCG
>JAYVYS010000548.1:0-3854 GCA_043784005.1 Isosphaeraceae bacterium | reverse complement strand
GGCATGGCATCGTGGAGGGCCCCGATCTCAGTCACCCATTTTGACACGTCCGGGTAGCGGCCCAGGTACGACCGAAACGTTCGTTCGTGGTCGTAATTCTCACGATATCGCCGCTGCCAGTAGGCGGAGATCGGCTCGCCATCAAGACCTGCCGCGCGGACGAGTGCGAGGTCATGATTGCCCATGACAGCCGACACGCCGCCTGAATGTGTCTTTTTGAGGTCAAGGATCAGGTCGAGAGTGCCTCGGACGTCCGGGCCTCGGTCAACGTAATCACCCAAAAAAATGACCGCGCACTCGATCCACCGGGGGTGATGCGAGAGGCGGTCGAGAAGTTTTGCCAGCGACTTGCGCTGGCCATGAACGTCGGTGATCGCGACGATGGGATAGGTGACAACGAGAGGGTTAGCCATCAAAACTCTTCAGGTGCAGGCGTGGGAGACTCGGCGGCTCCCTTGAGAGTGTCGCTCGAAGGTTCGGCCGACTCGAATTCCGGCGAGATCGATTTGGACGGAGCGGATCGCGCTTTCGTCTTCATCTTGGCTTTCGCCTTGGTTTTCGACTTCGGCGAATCTGATTCCTCACCCTTTGACATGTCCGACTCTTGGGTCTTGGACACATTGGGAGGAACAAGCCTCAGCGACAACGAGTTGATGCAGTAGCGAAGACCTGTCGGTGCCGGACCGTCTTCGAAAACGTGTCCGAGATGGGCACCACAATCGTGGCACAGAACCTCAACGCGAGGTTCCGCCAGATGATAATCGGCGGCGGTCTCGACCTTCTTGGGATCAACCGGCTGCCAGAAGCTTGGCCAGCCGGTACCCGAATCAAACTTGGCCTTGGAGCTGAATAGATCCGCGCCGCAACCGACGCACGTGAATGTTCCGGAAGTGTGGCTGGTTGCGTACTTACCCGAAAACGGCGGCTCGGTCGCCTTCTGTCGCGTCACCTCATACTGAGCACGAGTGAGCAACTTTCGCCACTCGGCTTCCGTCTTTACGACTTTTCGCTTACCCGAGCCATCCGGATTCTCATGGGAGGCGCCGCCAGGTGCTTGCAGCGCCCTTGATGTCGGGGAAAACCAGTACGAAAACACGACCAACACGAATACGCTCAGCGTCAGAAAATAAGAGATTCGTCGTTTCATGGCCTCAAAGCTCCGGACGCGATGGGCAGGATTTTCCCTATGAGCCCACGATCTCACCATCCACCTCTTGTAAGAATAGTCGTTAGACGATTTCGCGACGAGCCTATTCGATGGAAATCCGCGATTCACGGATAATCGAGAAGCATAAGCTGCCCAGATCGCGGGGACTAGCTTGTCGACTTAGCCTGCGTGGTTTACTTTTCGATATCGAAGACAATTTCGGGCCGCCCTTGTCCAAGAGGTACTGTTTGAGGTCAAGTCTCTGGGAATCGCGCCAGCCGGTGGAACCATCTCAGGTATATTGCATGAGAATACGTGTGAAGCGGTGGTTTGAATCTCCAACAAATGTCCTCACGCCCCGGGAGATTTCCTTGTGCCCTTGAAGATCTCCGCGTTTCCGAAGTGTTTTCTCGACGAGATCGCGGGTGCGCGAACCATGTCGGTGTTCGATTGGATCGCCATGGCCAAAAGTCTCGACGCCGATGGACTTGAGATGTACGACGGCTTTTTCGACTCGCTCGACAACGCGTATATCGACAGCGTGGGCGACGCCATCCGGGCGGCGGGGTTCGCCATGCCGATGATGTGCTGCTCTCCCGACTTCACCAACCCCGACGCCGATGCCCGGAAGCGCGCGATCGAACGTGAGTGCGCGATGGTCGCCGTGACCCGTCGACTGGGGGGCGAGGGGGCCGTCTGCCGCGTTCTTTCCGGTCAGCGTTATCCGGAGGTTTCGCGCGAACAAGGACTAACTTGGGTGGTCGATAGCATCACCCAGGTTTTGCCCGTCGCTCACGAGCAGAACATCATTTTGGGACTCGAAAACCATTATAAGGATGGCTTCTGGGCGTATCCCGAGTTCGCGCAGAAAAAGGATGTTTTCCTCGAACTCTTGAATGCGATCCCCGACCGGACGCATTTCGGCGTTCAATACGACCCCTCCAACGCGATCGTCGCGGGAGATGATCCCATCGAACTCCTGATCGCTGTTGCTGATCGCGTGGTCAGCATGCACGCGAGCGACCGCTATCTCGTCGAAGGAACGACGTTGGAGGACCTGCGCGGAACCGATGGTACTCTCGGGTATTCGCCGAGTTTGAAGCACGGGGTCACGGGGAAAGGCCTCAATGATTACGATGCGATCTTCCGAATTCTGGCCGAGAATGACTATCGAGGCTGGGTGAGCATTGAGGATGGGATGAACGGTCTCGACGAGATGGCCCAATCCCTCGCGTTCTTACGCCGGATCACGGCGAAATACTTCCCGGAGTGACGATATGTCGACTCGTCGAATCCGCACCGCCCTGGTCGGGTGCGGTAAGGTCGGAAGGATTCACGCCGGAGCGCTGTCGACACTTCCCGAATCGGAACTGGTGGCGGTATGCGATGGGTCCCCCGAACGTGCCCATGATTTCGCCGGAGAGTTTGGCGGGAAAGCGTTTGCAGATGTTTCAAAGATGCTGAAATCGGCCAGGCCCGAAGCGATCTGTGTGTGTACTCCGCACCCGATGCATGCCGAGCCCGCGACGCTCGCGCTGCGGGCCGGCGTTCACGTTCTGGTGGAAAAGCCCCTCGCGGCGACGCTCGCGGATTGCGACAAGATGCTTGCGGCGGCGAAATCCTCGGGAGCATCGCTCAGCGTGATCAGCCAGCGGCGTTGGTTCGAGCCGGTCGCTCGGGTCAAGGCGGCCATTGACGCGGGGAAGATCGGCACGCCCGCGCTCGGTGTCGTTGGAATGTTCAATTGGCGCGACCCATCCTATTACGAGTCCGACCCCTGGCGAGGCCGTTGGGCGACCGAAGGGGGCGGCGTGCTGGTGAATCAGGCTCCGCACCAGCTTGACCTGCTTCAGTGGTTCATGGGCGAGATCGATGAGATCAGTGGGTTTTGGGCGAACGTCAACCACGCCTCCGTCGAGGTCGAAGATACGGCTGTCGCGATTATTCGATTCAAGTCGGGAGGGCTCGGATCGATCGTCGCGAGCCTCGCGCAGAAGCCAGGTTTGTTCACGCACGTGCATCTTCATGGGTCGAATGGAGCATCGGTCGGGGTGGAGACCGATCGAGGCGCATCGTTCATCGCCGGGGTTTCGTCGATCGCCGAGCCCGCACTGAACGACCTCTGGAATATCCCCGGCGAGGAAACCAGGCTCGTGACCTTTCGCGACGTGGACCGAAACCGGTTCGCCCGGATCGACGCGACCTCGCATTACCACGCGCTCCAGATCGCAGAGTTTCTGAGATCGATCCTTGAGGGCAAGTCTCCGGCCGTGAGTGGAGAGGACGGGCGCACGGTTGTGGCCATGTTCACAGCCATATATCATTCTCAGCGCGATGGAATACCCGTGAAGTTTCCGGTTCTTGCCTGACGCGATTCGGTACCGGGATTCTTAGCCATCAAGCACCCTCGTTCTCGGCTCGATGACGCGGAACGAGGACCTTTCTGGCCCAGGCCCGGCAGTTCTCGTGAAAGGCACCGTGGTCGGTCTCGGGGTCGTCGATCCGTTCCAGGACCTCCGCGGAAGTCAGGACGTGGGGAGAAAAGGGGACGGAGCGAATTTAAGGTTTTCGAGGGCGGAGAAGAGGGGAGGAGAAAAGGGGACGGGGAGGAATGGCACTGAGCTAAGGATAAGGCGAAGTGACCAAATGACTTGAGAAAATAAGGGCCTCCCGGCACGATGGTGTTGCTTGACGACCCCATCATGCA
>JAYVYS010000547.1:0-9398 GCA_043784005.1 Isosphaeraceae bacterium | reverse complement strand
ATCGTTCATGAATCGATTATCGGACGTGAAAAAAGGCCGGTGAATGCTCGTGCGTCCACCGGCCCTCTGTCTGTTTTCCGTCTGTTGGGTTATTTCCCGACCTTCACCTGAAACCCTGCGTCGTTGAGCGCTTTGACAACCGCGGCGGCGTTGAAGTCACCCGTGACTTCAAAGTCGGCGGTTTTGGGCTTCACGGTGTTGCCTTTCACCCCATCGACGCTGGAAACGGCCTTTTTGATCGCGTTGTTGCACGACCCGCAGCAGTTGTGCGCGTTGCTTAGTTTCAAGGTTGAAACCTTGCCGCCGGGAACGTCGGCCGCGGGCTTGAGGGTCAGCGACTTGCTGCCGGTGTCGCCGAAATAGCCGGCGTCGGCAAGGGCGTCGAGCCCTTTCTGGGCTGTCGCGTCGTCTTTCGCGGTCAGGGTCACCGTGCCGTTATCTTTGTCGCACTTTGGGGTGACTCCGTCGATCCCCTTCAAGGCCGTGGCAACGCCCTTGATGCACGCGCCGCAGCAAAGATGAACACCTTTAACCTCGACCGTTGTGTCGGCGAGCGCAAACGCGGTGCCGGTCAACAGGGTCAAGGCACAAAAGCTTGGCAAAGCGAGCCACTTCGTCAATCGCATCAGGATTCTCCTCGGGTTCCGGTGGGAAATTCGGCGGGTTCGAGCGATTGATTATTAACCGTTGACATGCAATTGTTCAACGTCGGACCAGGGGAAATCCGGAAGACCATCGTGATCTTGGGCGATTTCGGTCGTTGAGAGACAAGGATTCCATCGGCCTCGAATGCCTTGTTGATCACCAACTACCGCCCTGGTCGTCGCCTCCGCCGGCGTCTCCTCCGCCGCCGCCCCAATCGCCACCGGCGTCGGGTTCAGGCTCGGGCTGTGGTTCAGGACCACCTCCCCAGTCGCCGCCGCCGGTATCCGGGGCGGAGTTGTCTGGCGAACCCCAGTCGCCTCCGCCTTGATCCACGGGCGCTGCGTTTCCCCAATCGCCTCCCGCCCCGTCGTCGGCTACGGGAGCGTCGGGAGTACCCCAATCACCACCGACTCCCGCATTCGGGTCGTAGGTTTCAGAAGGCTGCGTCGGTGCTGGGGCTTGATTCTGCGGCCAGGAGTTGCCCTGAGGGTCGACTTGACCGTGATGCTCGTGAGGATGCGAGGAACCTTCTTGAGGAATCGCACGGCCAAATTTGTCATAGAGAATGTTGCCGACGATCGCGCCGCCGAGCCCGCCAAGGGCTCCGCTCATGAACCCGCCGCCCCCTTGCTGAGGCGGGGGCGCACCGTATCCATAACCTGGCGGCGGGGCTTGCGGTTGACCGTACCCGTACCCGGGAGCCTGTCCCGGGCCGGGCCGTTGTTGAGGATCGTAACCGGGAGGAACCCCGGCCCGGTTCTGAGGCTGAAGCTGCTGCGGATAGCCCGCTCCCGGGTTCGCCATCATGTTCGATCGGTCGATCTGCGGCGATCGACGGAACATTCGCGAGACGACCCATAGGAACAGCAGCGTGCCGCCTCCCACGATCAACAAAAAGGGAATCATTGAGGAACCCTCTTTCGTTTGAGGTAATGGTTCAGGAGTCGATGCGGGACCGGGCAACCCGATCGGAGACTTTACATCGGCCGCAATCTTCGTGACCGGTGGGGACGAAGACTCCGGCGGCAAGCCGAATGTCGACCGAGCCGATGGCTTCGCGGGTGCGTCGCCGGGACCAGGAAGATAAAGTTTGGGCTCTTTGACTGGGACATCGACCTTGGGCGACGTCGTGTTTGTTGGAACCGTTGAGGTCGCGACCGAAGACGAATCCGATTCCGTCGCGTTCCGGATCGCTGCGACCGCGTCGAGCAATCCCTTGTCGAAATCGCCGATTTTGAACGCGCTGGTGAGCGCGTCTTCGAGAGCACGTACACGTTCGCCGGTGAACACCGCTTTCGCGGTCTCGCTTCGTTGGGCCGCGAGCTTCTTCTCTTTCTTGGCGATCAGGATGTAAATCCCATGCACCTCGAGCGCCTTCGCATTCTCAAGAGCAAGTTGAAGACGATCCTTCCCGCCGAGCGTTTCCACGGTCTCGATCACCGCGTTCCATTTGGTTTTACTGTGGATGGCGTCGAGCGAGGCGTCGGCTTTAACAACCGTTTCAGGTTTGAAGATCCCGGCGCGGTCGAGGACGCCGAACCCGAGCACCTTGCGGCGGATCTCGGCCACGGCGTCGAGGAGCCCTTTGTCGAACTCTTGGGCTTTGAAGTGGCTCGTGATCAGGTTGAGCACGCCGGCCCGAAAGTCCTTAGAAAAGACGCCTTCGGACGAAGTGCTCGGCTCGACCCAGGCCTTGTGGTCCCCTTTGGAGATCAAGACGATCAGGCCTTTGACATTTGACCCTTTGCCGATGCTCGAGGCGAGTTCCAGGGGGTCTTTGCCGCCGAGGGAATCCACCGTTTCGACCACGACCTGCCAGTGATGGGGCGCTGCGTTTTGAATCTCGTCCAGGACGCGGGTCGCCTCGCTGAGCGCCCCCGTCGAAAACATCCGGGCGTTGTCGCGAATGGCGGGTCCGCCAGCCATCTTCCGGGACGGCCCGACCTGAGCGGTCACCCGGCCTTGCGGTAGGGACGCCGCTCCCAGAACGGTGAGGACCGCCAGGATCGTTCCTTTTTTCAACACACCTCGCATCGGAAGGCTCCGTCTCGTCTCGGGGTGTCGACCATGTTCGTTCGCAATCTTCGGGAGGATTCCGCGTTACGCAGGAGTGTTCGTTCCGTCTCCCACGATCTTGGCTCACGATGCAAAACATGAGCCAACGCGCATCTTACCGCGCAAGGGCAACGGGGTCGCGACAATCCCGCCGGCCCGTTTCGTTGCTCAAGCTGCTCCGTTACACTACCGAGGCTTGAGAGATCGACCATTGAGAGCGGAGGAAAACCGGCGTGCTCTGGATCATATCGGCGGTGGCGGCCGCGGTCGTGCTTTACTTCGGTTGGACATTCAACCGGCTCGTCGGGCTGAACAGACGGGCGGACGGAGCCTGGAGCGACATTGATGTGCAGCTTAAGCGGCGGTGGGACCTCGTGCCGTCGCTGGTCGCGGCTGTGAAAGGTTACGCCGCCCATGAGTCGTCGACCCTGGAATCGGTCGTCGAGGCCCGTTCCCGCGCGGCGAATAGCGCCTCGGCAACCCCTGGAAGCCGTGGCGTGAACGAGCGCGGATTGGCCGCCGGGATTAGCAAGATTTTCGCCCTGGCCGAGTCCTATCCCGACCTCAAGGCCAACCAAAGCTTTCTCGACCTCCAAAAGTCCCTCACCGAGATCGAAGACCACGTCCAGTACGCCCGTCGCTACTATAACGCCGTGATTCGCGACCTCAATACCCTCGTCGAGAGCGTCCCCTCGATGTTCGTCGCCTCGACGACAGGGTTTAAACCCCGCGATTACTTCCAGCTCGACAATGAAGCTGAACGTGCGGTGCCTCAGGTCAAATTGTCATGAGAGCGCCCATGATGATGAGATGCGCAAACATTTTAGGTCTTTTCTTTTTCGTCATCGCATCCGCGTCCGGCCCGGCCCGCGCCGACGACGGCTGGGTCATCAACAACTTCGACGTCCGGCTTGACATCGTCCGGAGCGGAAAGGTGGATGTCACCGAGACGATTGTCGCGCGGTTCGACGAACCCAAACACGGGATTTTTCGAGAAATGCCCGTGCTTTATGACGTCAACGGCCACGTCTTCGACCTTCGCGTGAGGATGAAGTCGATCGAGGACGGCGCGGGGGGAAAGCGAAACTTTGATTCGACCTACCACGACAATCTCGCCGTGTTCAAAATCGGCGACGCCGGCAGCACGCTGAAAGGAATGCAGACGTATGTACTGCGCTACGAGGTCGACCGCTCGATCTTGTGGGAAGGCGAGCACGCGGTGCTGCGTTGGAACGCCACGGGAACCGAGTGGCGCGTGCCGATCGAAAGCGCCACGGTCACGGTCGGATTGCCTCAGCCGCTCGACGATCGTCAGGTCCAGTACGACGCATGGACGGGCCGCTACGGGGCCAAACAAAAGGACTTCACAAAAAGCCGGGTGGACGACCGGACCCTCAAGTTCGTCACTCAGCGGCTCGCGGCCGGAGAGGGGATCACCGTTGAAGTGGCGATGCCGGAAAACGTCCTCTCACGCCCTTCGCCGCTCCGAAGGATGCTCTACTGGGTTCAAGACAACTTGATCTATGGGCTGATCCCCGCAGGGCTCTTGACCTGCGTCGGCGTCTGGTATCGCGGCGGGCGAGATAGGCCCGGCCGAGGCACGATCGTCGTGAATTACAGCCCGCCGGAAGGCCTTGGCCCTGCCGAAGTCGGCACACTCAGCGATGAGAGCGTCGACCTGCGCGACATCTCATCGGTGATGATCGACCTGGCCGTCCGTGGATTTCTGACGATCGAGGAAGTGAAGTCGTCCGCCGCCTTCTGGGGGTCGGCAACCGACTATCTCTTCCGCAAAAACAAGCCGCTGCCGCCTCAAGGCCTGAAGCGTTACGAGGCGATACTGTACAAAAAGTTGCTGGGAGATCGAGAGAGCGTCAAACTCTCCGAGATGAAGAACAAGATGTTCGAGGTGCTTCCCGAGATCAAGGCCGACCTTTACCAGAGCCTTGACACGCGAGGTTATTTCGACGGCAAACCCGACTCGGTTCGGACAAAATCGTTCCTTTTCGGCCTGCTCGCCGCGGCGTTCGCGATTGTCGTCGCGTTGGGGATCCAGATGCTCATGATCGGCCGGGTCTTTCCGGTCCCGGTGGTGATCACGGCGATCGCGCTTGTGATCTTTGTGGCCAGGACAAGCCAGGTGATGCCAAGGCGGACGAGCAAGGGCCGCATCGCCTGGGAACAGATCCGAGGCCTTGAGGAATACATCACCCGCGCCGAGGTGGACGACCTCAAAGATCAAGAGAAACAGGGAGTCTTCGAACGCCTCCTGCCCTATGCCACGGCGCTCAACCTGACGACCCGCTGGGCTGGGGCCTTTGAAGGCTTATATAAAGAACCCCCCGACTGGTACCACCCCGCCCGTCAAGGAGATTACTTCTCCATGCAGATGCTCGGCTCATCGATCGATCGCTCGGTGATCGCGATGAACGCGACCTTGCCCTCGCAGCCAAGATCCGAAGGAAGCGGAAGTAGCGGGTGGAGTAGTGGAGGCTTCAGTGGAGGAGGCTCCAGCGGCGGAGGGTTTGGCGGCGGCGGAGGAGGGTCGTGGTGAGCCGAACGTCGCCGTTTGCTTTGGGTTTGACATACCGACGGGCGATCTGTTACAGTTGTCGGACGTTCGGGGCATGTGGATCTTGACATGCGACCACGTCCGACACGGAGTAACCGCCGATGTACCGTCGCCGCTCGGGCCTGTCGCTGATCGAAACCCTCGTGGTGGTCACGATTATCGGTGTATTAGTCGCGCTGTTGCTCCCAGCTGTTCAGTTCAGCCGCGAGGCTGCGAGGAAGACGGTCTGCCAGAACAACCTCCATCAGGTCACCGCGGCCGTGCTCTTGCACGAGTCGGCCAACCAAGTTCTCCCGTCTCTTTACAACGGCTCTTTCCTACCTCAGCCTCGTTCGGCGTTTGACGAGTTCAACTTCCACTCCTGGCGGACAGCCATCCTGCCTCAACTCGAACAATCAAGCGTGTTCGCCTCTCTGAATATCGCCCTTCCCACCACAACCATGGACAATCAGACAGCGCTCAACGTCTCCCTCGCCGTGTTCCTCTGTCCGTCAACGAGCAACTCGAATCCGACGGTCCCCGGCGTTTTGGAGTGGAACAATGGTAAGATCCCCGTCAAGGTGATCGGGACGGCTGCCCGCAGCGATTACGAAATCATCGGCGGTGTCCATGTGTTGACGCGGCAGACCCTCCCCGAGACAAGCCTGGAGATGAGAGGTGTTCGCTTCGGCGTCTGGGGCGAGCCGACGTACAACATCGCGACCAACGCCTCACTTCGTTATCGAAAGGCCCATCTCGCCGATGTCACCGACGGCCTGTCAAACACGCTGCTGATCGGCGAGAGGGCCGGGAGACCCGACTATTACGCCCGGGGCGAGCCGCCTGATCCGTACCCCTACCGTGACCCTGCCGCACATGGACAGGGAGACGGCCAGGCCGCCTGGGCGATCAGTACGCATTTCTTATGGACGTTGTACTACTCAAAGCAATCCGTCAACGACACGAACAGTGTGGGCATCTATTCTTTCCACCCTGGTGGAGCTAACGCCTCGTTCGCTGACGGCTCGGTGCGCTTCCTGAAGGACACCACCAGCCCCGCCGTGCTCACGGCCATCGGGACGCGGGCGGGAGCGGAGATCGTGTCGGGGGACTACTGACCGCGGCCAGCATTTCAGGCTTCCGATGGCCCCGTTCCAACTTCTCGACCAACGCCTCCCGGCGGGCCTCGGAACCAAATTTTTCATCGATTCCGCGCCCTCCGAAGTATGCGCGAAGCTGGCCGGAAAATGGACTTTCGGCGTCGTTGCCGGTTGCGATCGGATCACTTTGCCGAGGTGAGTTCGGGAGCCTTGTCGAAGGGGACGAGGCGGGTTTCCGGCAGAGTGTTGTCGTGAACGAGCGCCGAGGCGAGCCCGGCGAAGAAGTCGTGAGCGTCGGCGACATCGAGATTGAAGACCCGTTGAACCGGCCCCTCCTTGAGGGAATCGACCTTGGCCGGGCCATCAAGAAGCCGCAAGGTTTCGCCTCCCTTCAGGTCGCGAGCCATGACCCATCCCTTGTTGGCGACCCAGAAGCGATGGAACGGGCTGGTGACGATCGTGTCGCCCTTGATCTTTACGAGAAACGTCGGGCTAGGCGGATTGTGGTGGACGAACGTGACGGGTTGATAACCAAGCGCCGCTGTGGTCGGATCCTGGGTGAGTACGCGGTCGCCGACCTTGATCTGTTCGATGGGGCGTGAGCCGTCGAAGGTGCGGACAAGTGTGCCGCCTCCAAAGCAACTCTGCCTTTGATAAAAAATGACGCTCGATTGACTGACCAGGCTCACGGGCATGGGCGACGGCAGGTAGGCGATCGGCACATTTTCGACGACGGTGGGCAATGGCACGTCGTTCGGCCGCTGGTAAGCGTAGCCTATCTGGTTGACCCACCAGGCCTTCCATTTCTCCTGATCGCGATCGAGGTCCGAACCCGTGATGCCGGAGAGGACTTGCAGGAGACGGTCGTTCGTAACTTGGACGTCTTTGTTGTACTCCTCGATCGGAGCGACATCCGCCTCGAGTTGCTGCTCCGCGACGGCTGCCGCTTTGTTGGCTTCAACGACTATCTGACCGACGGGAATCGTGTACTCGCGGGTGACGGTACCGGAGGTGCGGAACCCGATTCGCGAGGGGCTTGTGTGTTCGTTCGCAGCCGTGCGAACAATGGTGTCAGCGAACGAACCGGGGTTGCCGTTCGGTGGACTTCCTAAAGCGACGGCTCGACCGGCGGCCCTCAATCCAGGGCCGCCTTGATCTGTCAGCGCGGTCAACGAATTGTTCGACCACGATGGTCCGCTCATGCCGATCTGCGACATCTGGGCTAGTAACTGGTCACCCGGCACCCGACCTGTCTGGAAGCGATTTTGTTCAAAGTGATGGATCACAGGGAAACCGTTGTCGTCCAGGACGACTTGATCATTCGGTCCGACCGGGATGACCGGGAGCGCGGGAGGGGCGTAAACCCGCTTGAAGATGGCCTTTTGACCTTCAACGATCAGTGTTCCCGGCGAGCCCGGCCCACCGACAGGACGGACCTCGTACTTGATCGGTTTGCGGAGTAGGTTGACAAGCCAACCGGCGTATTCTCGAGGATCGCGACGCTTCAAGGTCTCGGCGGCCGCGCGCCGGATCTCGGCGTTTTTATCAGAGACGGCGAGGAACGCCAGGGCCTGCGAAGAGGGGCCCGAGTCAATCTGTCCCAAAACTTGCACGGCCGCGTCATGATGCTTTGAGCTTGTTACGACCAGCACCGACCAGACCGTGGACACGGCGCGGGGGTCGGTGATTTCCGCGAGCGCGTTCGCGGCATCGTTCCGTTTCGTCGCGTCATTGCCGTTGAGCCAGGCGCGATATTTCGTGAGCAGGGGCTTCCATTTTTTATCGGCCTGCTTCTGAGCGTCGGCCTCGGCTTTCTCGGAGGCGAGCTGGGTTTCGGTGACCCACCGGCCGTTGACCTTTTTGCAGCCGAGCCTTTTCCACGCGCCGTCGTGTCCAGGATTGAGCCGGGTCACGTTGGTGAAGTGGGCTTTGGCCTCGGCCTCCAGACCGTTTTCCTCACACCAGAGCCCCAGCTTCCAGTGATCTTCGGCGGTTTCTTTGATCTCGGCGCGGCGGCCGTTGTAATCGGCAAGCTTGGCGAGCAGGGCTTCGTCCGCCTTGACCTTCTCAGCGACGACCTCGGGCCGCTTCCACTGACTTTTGTACGCGACCAGACCCAGGAGCCCGCGTGCCGTCGCATTTTTCGGGTCAATCAGCACAGCCCGCGCGAGGTGCTTGAGCCGCTCGGTCGGTAGGCCGTGGGCCTCGCACCAGAGGGCCAGCCTGATCTGCGAGTCGGCATTCGAGGCGGTGTTGGCTTTGGCTTGCTCGTACGTCGCGAGATCCGCGAGTGCGTCGCCAGACTCAGGCGGAGAAGCCGCGACCAGTCCACAAAAGAGCAGTGCGGTGAGCATCGTCGTGAGGCTCCAGTGACCGCGATCGTGTCACGGTCGAGGGGTTTTGGTCCTCAGAATACATGGATGCATTGCATCATAAATCGTCAATCGCGTCACGTCAATGGAAATGGCCATCGATTTGGCGTTTCGGCGTCTTTCTCGCGTTACCTGGCTGGCTTGTGGTTCCATCGACGTTCGGCTATGGTAAATCTTATTGAATGTGCCCATTTTGGACGCTTCCGGAACGTTCGATTCGCGGCGCTGTCTTGGAACCGGAAATTCCATGCTTTTTGTTCCGAAAAAGGGCCCGTCGGCGGGTGACGCGAACGAGTGGTCCGTTGCGGTCGAACCCGGTGATCCGGCGGCGTTCGCGGTTCAAGCGGCCCTGGCAACCGGGTTGCACTGGCTCAAGGCGAATGAAACCGCGGCGACTGATGGGACGGTTGAAGGCGTCCACAAGCTCCGTGTCACGACACGGCGGCTTCGTAGCGTTCTCGACACGTTTTGGGGACTCATTGAGCCTGTATGGGCCGATCATTTGCGTGGAGAATTGAAGTGGTTAGGGGGCAAACTCGGCGACGTCCGTGACCAGGATGTTCTTCGAGATCGGCTTGCTTGCACCGCCGAGCAGATGGGCACAACCGACGCGCTTGCGCCCTTGTTCGCGGACCTCGATCAGCGGCACGCCACCGCTTCCGAAGCCCTCCGCGA
>JAYVYS010000546.1:0-2542 GCA_043784005.1 Isosphaeraceae bacterium | reverse complement strand
TGGTGCCATTCTGACGGCAGATGATGCTGCCCGGCTTGGCATATTGCCCGCCGTACAGCTTGATGCCAAGCATCTTGGGATTCGAGTCGCGACCATTGCGGCTCGACCCCTGGCCTTTCTTGTGAGCCATCGATTCGTCCTGTTGGAACCTGTGGTCGAGTGGATGACATGGCAAACAACCGACCCATTTCCGACGATCAAAACGCCGAAGAGGATCACGTCGCCATTCCAAACCGTCCAAGATACCGGACAAACGGCCATTGCGGCAAGGTCGGAATGCCGGGGATCGGTACATTCACGTCCGTCGTAATCAATCGGAATGCCTCGCAGAGGCAAGCCGCGTCGCAGTTGCGTTCGATCACCTTCGCACTCGCTCGCGCAGCCTCCGGCTGATTTCGCGGAGCTTCGCATGTTCGTCTCGCTTCGGGTCGTGTCCGTTTTCGTCAATCGGAACCCCGCCGAATGTGACGTGAATCGCCTCCAGAGAACCCTCGAACCGAACATCGGTCAGGTCGTCCACCTCGATCGCAAGCTCGGAGAGAATCTCGCGGGCCTGAGAGGGGAGTTTGTCGGTCAGGCCATCCGTACGGAGCCGGTAAGAAACTCGGCCTTCAAAGTCGGTAAAGCCTGCGAAGACCAGCGGCGTCGGGGCCACGTCCAGGGTCAAGTGTTCGGTTGAGACACGACCGTTACGTATCGTCAAGTCGGCATGCACCGAGCCGACACGCCCTCGAGGCGAGAGTTCGACGATCTTCCCCACTTTTTCGAGAAGCTTCGAGCCTTCAAAAACCAGCGGATCGATGTCGATTCGCCCATTGCCGACGATCGTCCGCGCGAGGGTCGCGTGGGAGTCTCCCTGGCCTTGTGCGTAAAGATCGAGGTTGAGCTTGCCTTCCAGATGGGAGTTCATTCCGGCGAACACCGGGGTGAGATACGCCAAAGCCTTCATACCAGGATCGAGAGCGACTTCCCGCATCCGGACCTGACCCTCGAACACCGGCCCTTTCCCCGCGCGATCGACCTGCGCCGCTAACTCGACCGTACCGCCGTGGAGATTGCCGCGAAGCTCTTGAACGCGAGTCTGAATGCCGTTGCAGACTCCTCGACACGCAACGCTGGTAAACTCCAGTTTCGTCCCGGAGCTTTCGTCGAGGACCTGTATCTTGGCGTCTCGAACGAGGACTTCGAGGTTCGCTCGTTCGTGCGTTGCCGACGACTCCTCCATCGCCCGCTCCGCTCCCGATGGGTCGGGACTCAGGAGATCGGCAAGTTCAAGGCTGCCGTCGGGACGTCGATGGATGCGAAGAAAAAGGCCCGCGACGTCGATGCGCCGTGGCTCGATCGTCCCGAAGAGAAGTTGAAGCAGGCTGACGTCGATCGTCGCCTTGTCGATCATCAGCCAAGGTTGATCGGCGTTGCCCGGAGCCCCGATCCGTAGATCACTGAGCGAAACGCCACCGAGAAAACCGACTCGGACCCGACCGAGCGTGACGGGCCGGCCGCTCGACGCGCTGAGGCGTTTCGCGATCGATAGCCGAGCGCAATCGGTGGGCACGATCGCCAGCGCCACCCCCCAGAGAATCGGCGGAAGCACGAAGAGGCCCAGAACAACGCGTAAGACCATTCGCCGGTGAACTTTCAGCCGTTTCTTCATGCGCGACCCTCCACTGATCTCCCAGACCGCTTCTTACCGCTCTCCGGCATCTTGAGCGAGCGCACTCTGGCCCAGGCCGGGACACCCGGCGGGGGGACGTTACCCCATCCTGTGATTTCCGGCAAGCGAAGTCGTGGAGACTCTGGCGGCCTCACAGTTCACCGGACTGTTGAACCCGGCGTTCGGCACGGGTATCACGAGTCTTGAGCCCGCCGCATTGATCGTCCCGCCAAAATGTCGTCTCCAGTGGGAGTCCACCGCATGAGATCCGAAAACACCTCCCGATACTTCCTCGCGACTCTTTTGATCGGTGTCGCCCTGGCGTCGAGTGCCCGGGCGGAGCCGTTGCCAAAGGTCCTGAATGTCGAATTTCAGCCATTGTCAGCGCAGATTCGCCGCGTCGCCGAGTCGTTGGAAGTCCTCGGGCAGCCACTTCCGGCCGAGGCGAAAGCCGCGCTCGAAAAGGCGTACGCCATCCCGAATCCCGCTCAGGCCGTACGTGCCCTCCAGGAGGCGCTAGATCCGTCCTGTCTGATCGGGGTCGAAATCAACCCGGAGAGCCGCGTGAAGGCGTTGCAAGGAGAGGCGAAGGCCGTCCTCACGCAGCAGGGCTGGCGCGTCTTTCTTGTCAAGGTTCAAAACGACGCGGGGGTCACCGCGGAGGTTGTTGCATCGAGCCCAAACGCCGCTCCTCTCTATAAGCCCTCGACAAACAGTCCTTCGCCAAAGGTCACCGTCCCCCTCTCCGAGATCCCCCAGCGCTGGATGGACCTTGTGATCAAGCAGTTTGTTGCGCAAATACTCCTTTGCCTGGGACGCACGCGCGGCCAAGCCCGGCACCCGGTAGATCACATCGCCGGCCAGGTGGAATCGATCCAGATCATTTAG
>JAYVYS010000545.1:0-37836 GCA_043784005.1 Isosphaeraceae bacterium | reverse complement strand
CTGGGCGCGCGCGTCGTCAAGCGTCGCGCCGGGCCTGAGAAGCTCGGCGAACGTGGCGACCAGCCCCGTTCGTTCCGAACCCCACTGGCAGTGCATCAGCATGGGCCGCTCGTACGTTTCCAAGACATCGATCACGGCACGAAGTTGAGCGCGAGAAATCCACTCACTCGACGACATGGGGACATCCACCAACGTCGCCCCCTCAGAAAGCACGGTTTTCCGCTCGGCCCGATACCACGGCTGATCGGGGTTCTCGCCGCGCAGGTTCAGCACGGTCTTGATTCCGTGCTCACGGAGCGTTTTCGTCAGCGCCTTCGCAGGCATCTGGCCCGAGCGATAAAGCTCGCCCGGGCGAATCGCGTCAAAGTTGTAAGTGTATTGATCCCAGGCGAGGTAGGAAAGCGGAGGGACCAAGATCACGGCCAGGATGGCCACAACGATTCGCCTTTGGAACCGGCTCACTCTCATCGTCCGTCTGTCCTTCCCTGGACGCAACCAATTCCGCTCCGTCACGTTTGGTATTGTAGCCGTCACGAGGGGCCGGACAATCCCAGCCGCTTTCAACGGTTACTTCCCGCCCGCATACGCTTTCCACGCGGCATCCACCTGTTCCTTGTCCAGTGCCCCGGTGGTAACCAACAGCCTGTACCTTAGATGGACGTTTCGTCCGACGGGAATCGACCATTCCCTCGCTCGACTCGGTGCCGGGCCGATGCCAAGCTGGTCGTCGACACGCCAGGTGACGGGATGGCCAGGATTCGTAGGATGGTCCAATATGGCAACGTGGCCTCGATCTTTTCGGCCCGAGATCGGTACGCCGACGTCAACCCAGCGCGCTTTTCGCCCTTCGGCCTGGCGGTTGGATTGCCCTTCGCTATTCACCGCGTCACCGCCGGTCTTGGCCGTCCAGGGCATCCGCAGGAAAAGGCCGCCGTAATCATGTTGTGCGAAGGTCACGTCCTGGGACGCTCGGCCGACCCAGTCGAGGTCGAGAACATAGTGATCACCAAGGTCTTCAAATGTCCATCGTTGGGTCTCTTCAAGAACCGACGAACCGTCCTCCGCGAGCCAGTCGTACACCACCGACCAGTGTGCCTTGCGGTCGTCGATGGTGGGTCGTTTGAACTCGACGCGACGGTAGGCGTCCGAACCCCGATTGTGGAAGTAGTCTCGCCCATTGACCTTGAGGAAACCGACGTAGAGCCCCGTCTGGTGCGGATGGTGGCTCGGACTCGACTCGGTCAAGACCCCTTTGCCGTCGGGCGCGACGATCGGATGAGTGTACGGTCGTCCCTCGCGAGGGAAATGGAAGACCAGGATCGGGGTCTTCCCTCCCTTTCGAACGAGCCCGAAGGCGTCGTTTCCGACGCTTATCGACGAGAGTCTGCCGGTCTCGTCCGCAGCGCCTGTCAGGAGCAAAGCCGCCGCAACGGAAATCGTTCCAAACGTTGCGCTGCCACACCTACATGAACGCATCGAGAATCTCTCCGGGTCATAATGACGGTCGTAGTGGTCTTGTAGGCGCGAAGGTTTCGAGTCCGGAAAAACTTTCAAGAGGGATCGTCGTGCGGGCGCTGGGAACCTGCTAAGATGTGCTTTATATTGTCTCGCCTGCGTCCGGTCTACACGAAGTCGGCCCGAGGTCGTGGGCGACCGGGGCGTAGGACGCCCTTTTCGCTCTCTCGCTCCCGACCTGGAAAGCGGCGACGACCATGGCCAACGGCGAGGTCCACTGGCATGAAGGGATGTTCCTCAGGCAGCATCACTTCCTTACCGAGCACCGAAACCAAATTCGCCGGCACGCGCTCGATGCGAAGTGGAGTCTCCACCATAACTGGGGTCTACGCTCGGTTCAGCTCAACACCGATGCACTCAACAACTTTCGATTCTCCGTGACCGCACTTCGCGCGCGAATGCGTGATGGCACGCTTGTCGAGATCCCCGAGGACGGACCCCTTCCCGAGATCGACCTCAAACCCACCCTTGAGGGCAACCGGAAGGTCACGGTTTATCTCGCCGTCCCCGTCCTCAAATCGGCTCATCCGAACGTCTCGGAAGGGGGACCTGCGGAAGGTCTTCGGTACTATCTTGTCACGCAGCCAATCGAGGACGAAAACCTCGGGGTCAATCCACAACTGCTTCCGCTTCGGCGTCTGAACTTCACGCTCTTACTTTCGACTCAGAATCTCGCCGGTTACGAAACGATACCCGTTGCCCGGATCGAGAAATCGGAACGAGCCGAGGCGACCCCGCAACTCGACGTGACGTATATCCCTCCGGTCCTTTTTTGCGACGCTTGGCGAGAACTTTCTATCGGGATTCTTCAGGGGGTCTACGATCGAGTCGGGCGCAAACTTGAGAAGCTTGCGAGCCAGGTTGTTTCGCGAGGACTCAGCCTCGATAGTCTTGCCCCTGGAGATACGCAGATCTTCGCCCAGCTTCGCGTTCTCAACGAAACGTACGCGACGCTTTCGAATCTGGCGTTTCTCGAAGGGATTCATCCGCTGACGGCCTACATCGAGCTTTCTCGGGCCGTCGGCCAGCTCTCGATCTTCAACCTGAGCCGCCGTCCTCCGGCGATCCCAAGGTACAATCACGACGACCTCGGAGGCTGCTTCTATCAACTCAAGAACTACCTCGACGACTTGCTCTCGATCGTCCCCGAACCCGATTATCAGGAGCGCCCGTTCGTCGGCCACGGATTGAGGATGCAAGTCTCGCTGGAACGCTCCTGGCTCGATCAGGGGGCCGAGATGTATATCGGGGTCCAGTCTCCGATGGAGCCCGAGGCGTGCGTCGACCTCATGCGGCAGCTTGACATGAAAGTCGGAAGCTCCGAGCGGGTCGAAACGATCTACAGGATGGGTGACATCGGCCTGAGATTCGCGCACGTTCCGGCCTCTCTTTTGCCCCAGGCGTTGCCCAGGCCACAAGGATTGACCTACTTTCAAATCAACAGGGAACAACAACAAGGCGATTGGCAATATGCCGAGAAGTCGCTTTCCCTCGCGATCCGGTTCAATGAGAAACTGATCGTGGGCAGCATCGACCGCCAAGAGGTGGTGACGCTACGATTAACCTCCGAGATGCCCTTTCGCTTCACTCTCTTCGTGTTGCCTACGGGCAAATGACGGCCTCGCGCGTTTGCCTTTCCACCAACCTCTGACACCAAACCCCCATATTTCATGACTCCCCAGTTCAGCAATGTGGTTTACTCGGTACTCAGCTATGCCCTGGACCTCAAGGAGCGTCTTGACAAAGGGACGTCCCCCGCTCCCGATTTCGAGGTCGAGCAGCGCGAGCTTCTGACGCGGTTGCGCACAGAGATCGAATCGCGTCGATTACCGGATTACGGCGGAGACGGGTCGGTTTATCTTGGAGCAAGATATGCATTGACATGTTTTATTGATGAAATGTTCATCGTCTACTCGACGTGGGGGAGCGTCTGGAACGATCGCAAGCTCGAAGTCGCACTTTACGGCACAAACGACCGGGCCTGGAAGTTTTGGGATCAGACCGACATCGTTCTTCGCCGTCCTTCCGCGCCAAGGACGCCGAGCCCACCCGGGCTGGATGCCATTGAGGCGGTGTTTCTTTGCGCCATGCTCGGTTTTCGTGGGAAATACCTGGAAAACCCCGCGAAGTTGAAAGAGTATGTCGATGACCTTCGACCGCAAGTCACGCGGGCCGAAGCGTGGGAGTCGCCGGCGGACCGAGGTGTGAAAACCAACGTGGAACCACTGGCGGGGCGAGCCGCGTTGCGGCGGGTCATCGGGATTTATGGCGGACTATCGGTCGGGGCCGCGTTCTTGCTGTTGATCATCTACCTTCTTCCCTTCTGAGATCGAATGATCACGTTTTTCAAAAGAATCGGTAACGCCTTCAAGGCGATGTTCGTGCTGATGTTTCCCATGGTATCCGGAGGCCGCACGGCCTGGGATCGTTCCGGCGCGGTGGCGCGCCGGTTGGTGCGGTGCGCCATCGGCTCAGTGCTATTATTGCTCCTCTGGATGCTCAACCTCGCGCCCTGGCTCGGGCTTCGAAACATGATCACGGCGGCCCCGCCGCTGAACGGCTTGTGGCTCCCCGCGCTTGCCGTTTGCCTTTACGGCATGCTCTGGTTCGGCTGGTGGCTCTGGCGGATTTTGAGCGTCGAAATCGAGCCGGCGACTTCCGAATTCCCCGATATCGACCGCGCCTGGGCAGAAGCGACCGCCGCCCTCGATAAAGCTGGCATCCGTCTCGATCAGACACCGCTCTTTCTTGTGCTGGGATGGACCTCAGGCGCGGAGGAGAGCCTGTTTCAAGCGGCGGGTCTCAAGCCCCTGGTTCGCGAAATTCCCAGAGGGCAAGGACAGCCGCTGCACGTCACCGCCAATCATGAAGGTGTCTGGGTGACCTGTCCGGGAACATCACTCCTCGGCCACCTCGACCCCGGTGCGGCGTCGGGTGTCTCGGCCGGTTCCGACCTTGATCTGCTCTCACTCTCCGAGCCTGAACCGGTCGAAGAGGCCGATCAGTTCAAGACGATGGGCGTGGGGCAGGGGGGTGGAACGTTAAGGATCGAGGATTTCGTCGCCCAGATCAAAAAGCAACAGGGTCAGGCGGGCCCCTCGACGCGGTTGTCAAAAAAGACGGCGTCCGAACTTGAACCGATCCAGGCACGACTGAGGCGACTCTGTCGCTTGATCGCCCGCGATCGCAAAGGATTTTGCCCGGTCAACGGTGTGCTCGTCTTATTACCTGTCCATTGTGTCGACGCGCGAGGCCAAGGCGAGGAACTCGCCCGCGCCTGTACGACCGACCTTTCCACGGCGTTTACGACCTTCCGGCTTCGCTGTCCGGTGCTTTACCTTTTTAACAAACTCGAAACCCTTCCCGGTTTCGCCGAGTTGATCGAGCGGCTTCCGGCCAATCAGCGCGGGAGCCGAATCGGGCAGCGGTTTCCGTTGGTTCCCGAGCTGGTTCCCGAGGCGTTCCCGGCGAAAGTGGAGGATGCTGTGGAGTGGATCGGTCGGGGCCTCTTTCCGACCATGATTCTCTCCCGGTTCCAGGTCGAAACCCCCGGCGGGCCGGACCTTGCGATGTCGATGGAGGCCAACGCGAGGATGTTCCGATTTCTTGCCGAGGTCCGCAAGCGCGGCGAGTCGTTGGCGAAACTCGTCCGGGGGGGATTGCCGAGCCTACCGGGAGAGCCGGTGATGTTCGGTGGATGCTATTTCGCGGCCTCGGGTCGAGATCAAGGCGCGGGCCAGGCATTTGCCTCGGGCGTCTTCGCTCGAATGATCCGCGACCAGGATCACGTCACCTGGACCGCCGACGCCCTTCACGAAGATGCGGGAAGGCTCCGGAAAGCGCGCTCTCTGAAAGTGGTCCTCACTCTCTGCCTGACGCTAGCGGTCATGGGGATCATCAGCGTGATCGGCACTAGACTCTGGCACCCGGCAGAACGCTGAGGGTTATGATCGGCGCAGGTGGATGCGACCTCGGATTCATGGCGGCTCGGGTCGTCCGATCAGTTTATTGCGACGAGCCTTTGACAGAAGTAAAATGCTGACTTACGACAACTGTCGAAACGGTAACGGGTCAACAGCCCGCACGGAATGGTGGTTTTTGATCGAGCGATTCTCAACTTACGTCGCCGACAAAGTGGCACGGGTTGTGTAGAAACGACATCTTACAAAGGAGCCTCATGCCACTGATCGACTTGGTGGTTGCAGACGAGACGGAGGCCGAAGCTGTCGGTGGTGCCGATGCTCCAACCAGAACCTTCCCCGGCATCGAAGCCAAGGACATCGACCCTGTCAAGCTGGCGAAGCTCGCTCTGATCTTGGATGGCGTCCCCCTCAGCACTCCCGCCGTGCTCAGTGCGGTGAAGTCATTCGAGCTGCTCCACGAAAGATCTGACGACGGGCCGTGGGTCCATCGCGTTCCCGACCGGGTGGTCGCCGCGTTGGGATCGCTTGACGAAGGGCGTCGTGCCGCAGTGGCGGGGACTTGGGCTGGCGTCGAGGAGTTCGGGCGGGATGGCTGGGACAAGCCGGCGGTCTCCCGCTTTCTGGATTCCCTCTGCGGCTTGGCCGAGGAAGCTAGGGCTCTCGGCAAAGGTATGCTCTTGTGGATGTCACTCTAGTCTTCCGCGTTACGGCTGGATTGTGAACCATACTTTACAGAGGCCAAGCCATGAAGATTGCCACGTATGAAGCCACAGTCGAGAATGGCCAGATCAAGCTCACCGAGCCGGTGTGGCTGCCCGAAAGTGCGAAGGTCTATGTGGTGGTTCCAGGCGTCGAGGAGGCACCGAGGTTTCACGTTGCGAGTCCCCGGCTGGCGCGGCCGGAACGCGCGGTGGACTTCGTGAAGGAGGTCACCCGGGAGCCGCGCGATGCCGGCGTATGACGACCGCCTCTACGTCCCGCCGGCCCCGGTCGCCCGGGTCGTCGTCCGGCATCCGGATCGCGAGAAGAGCGTCGGGGACGTGCCGATGCTGATCGATTCGGGTGCCGACGCGACGTTGCTGCCCAGGTCCGCGGCCACTTCGCTCGGGCTCGAGGGGACAGGGGAGCGGTATCAGCTCGTCGGATTCGACGGCACGATCAGCGAGTCGGAGGCTGTGCTCGCCAGCCTGGCGTTCCTGCGGTGGAATTTCCGGGGGCGATATCTCCTGACGGACGCGGATGTCGGTGTCATCGGCCGCGATATCCTGAATCACGTTCGATTGCTCCTCGACGGCCCGGCCTTGCACTGGGACGAACATGCGTAGGTCCGACGAGACCGAATTTCTTCGTGCGCGTCGGGTGAACTATAAACGGCGATTGACAGTCATTGTCCCGCCTGACCCTGAGCCGCCCTCCGCGCCGATCGAGTTCGCCCTCATCCTCCATTCCGCCTGCTGAGCCGTCTCACTGACGGTTACCCTCTCACCTGAACAGATCAAGATCCGCTTTCGCCGTCTTGGCCGGTTCGACGGTCACATCCTTGCTTGCCTTGGTCAACGAGGCTTGGTTGGCCACGGCAAGTCGATATTTGCCTGGCTTCACGTCTTTGAACGTGAATGTACCGCCCTTGCCCGTCTTGGTCTCACCGGCTTTGGCATCAGTGTTAAGCTTGGGCTGAAGGTCAATCAGGGTGACGATGAGGTTGGGTTGAGGCAGGTTTCCCTGGGCGACCTTGCCTTCGATGACGCCGGAGCGGGCTGCCTCCGCGTCCTTTTTCGACTTCTCATCGGCGGCGGAAGGCTTCGGCTCGGTCAAGTCGATCTCCTGACTGGCGAATCCGACGAGATCCACGCCGCTAACGACCCGCACCGAGATCACCAGCGGACTCGCTGCCGTGGCCGGGAGGGGAAGGTCCGCCGTCCAGGTAGAGGGGTCAGAGGGCGCGGCCTTGCCCCGTACCGAAGCGCCCGCGGCGACCGCCTTATCGAAGTCGGCCGGTTTACCGATGAAGAAAGTCATCTCTTTAACAGATGACGCGGGCACAGAGGCGACAGCGGAAACGGGAATCGATGCCGTTCCCTTCGCAACCTGTGGTGGCATCGGGCCGAACGCGACCTCGCGCGGGGTCAAGTCGTCGAGCGTCATTGTCAACGACGAAGAGTCAAGTACGGTTCTGCCATCCGCGTCAAGGAGTCGGGCCTGGAGCCTGCGTTCTCCGCGAATGCCGGCGGTCAGGAACGACTTCGACCAGTCGGCGATGCCCGCCTCGAAGAGCAAGGCCCCTTTCTCGCCACGCGGATCAAAGCCGACCCGACGCTCCTTGGCGGGGGCGATCCACGGGGTGATATCATCGGATTCGCCCCGGCCGAGACGGAACTCGATCTTCGCGTCGGAAGGGGCGTTATCCACGAGGAACGTGACGTTCAAACGCGCGGGCCGATCCGCCTTCACTTCAGGCACGGCTGAGAATCGAATCCGGGGCGTCTTTTCCGGGGCTGCCTCTTGCGGGCCGCCGTGTAGGGGGAACCTGGCCTTGAAAGCGAGCGCGCGCTTCTCACCGTCGAGGTCCAATCGGAAGACACCATCACGGGTTGCGCTCGGATCGAGTTTGAGTTGCTCGGCATAAAGCGTCAGTTCGCCAGCCGGTTCGAGTGTTCCGGAGAGCTTGCCCTTGGGTGGGGCGATCAGGGCCGGGAACAGCTCGGCGTCTTGGTTGACCAGGAGTTCCACGGGGCAAGGGGGGCCGTTGAGGCTGGGTTGAGCCCGCAACGTCACGCTCAAACGGTTTGGCTCACCCGGTTGCGCGGGACGAAACTCCGCGTTCATCACTTTTAAGTATTCGAGCGGGGAAGCGATCGATGTTCTTAGTGTATGTTGATCCAAGATTTTGTTCGTCGCCTGATCGACGAGCCGAATCCGCAATGCCGCGGGAGCCGCCGCGAGCAAGTCGGTCGGCTTGATCGGCGTCGCGGCGAACGTCGGGACGGGTGTCGACACGCCCGGCGCGACGGTGAGCTTCGCCTCACCGAGGATCGTCTCTCCACCGATTCCGCTCGAATCACCCGCGACCACGTTCACCAAGACGTTTCGGGGAGCGGACGTTGGATTCATGACATGAACATAGAAGGATTGCCGCCCCACGAGCGGACGAAGACGAAGGTCAAAGGGCTGTGGATTGACCTGTTTCGGATCGTCGCTCAGTACCAGCCGGAACTGTTCCGACCCCGCCACGATCGTCACGGGGACGATCAGGTGATCGACGCGGCCATCCGCCCTTCGCGCTCTCAGCAGGAACCCGGTGGGGGGACGCGAGGCCAGAGTGCCTGCGACGTCGTTCCAGGCCACTTTGGCCGTGATCATCAAGGGGGTTTCGGGGATAAGCTTGACCTCAGGGCCCGAGGAAAGAGTGACGCGAAACCGGGGGTCGTTCTGGGCGATCACGGAAAGTGTCACCGGCACCGGATCTGTGCCGGGACCGTGCCACGTCAGCCTCGCGGAGATGTTTGCCTCGACGCGACTCGACGAGAGTGTCGGGCTTTCGGAAGCGGGATCGGCGGTGATCTCCAGAGTGGAATCCGGGGGTGATCCGAGCCCGACCTGAAGGCATTCGAGGCCCGATCTTTCAAGAAACGAATCGGAGCCGCCGAGATCGCGGCGATCGTCGAGGTAACGTCCGCCGAGCCGATTCCAGGCGGCGCGGGCTTCTTTCTCTCGCTGGATTCGGGTCGAGTTGGAATGCCAGTCCAGCGCCGAGAACGGGGCGACCATGCCGGCACTGTCGTCGATGTCGGCTCCAGGTGATTGAGCCAGGGTGATGAGGTTCTCTCTCGCGGCGCGGAGTGTTGACGACAACGCGCCCCACCATTTGGCGACATCACCATCGGCGAAGACTCCCTCCGTCTGCGATTCGGTGTAGCCCGCCGTAAGCATGAGGTCGGCGGCAACCTGCTGTCGTCGGGCCGCGATCCGCCTCACGGCTTCGACGCGGTCGGAGTCGACCGAGCCGTCGGAATCGGCGACGGGTTCGTTCGAGGGGAGTTCAGCGAGCCGTCTATCAAGCGTTCGCGCGGCGGAGAGCAATGCGGCACGGTCTTTCGCCTCGGGAAACGGCGTTGCCAGGAGCGCATCGATCGCGGGGCCGAGCTTGGGGTCGGGCTTGTCCATACCACAGCGGTTGGCCAGAGATGTCAAGACTTCGTGCCGGAACGGGCTCATAAGCTCATCCGTCAAGGTGTCGAGCCGCTGGGTCGCCTCGGCGAGATCGTTGTGAAGGCGTTCGAGCGCGGGATCGGGGACCTGGCCTTCCTGCGGCATCCTGGTCATCGCGACCATTCGTGCGATCCGCCCGGAGGCCCCGGCGGCGTCGTGCCAGAGGCTGCTTGAGTGCCCCGGGCCATTCGCCTCCATAAAAGGGAGATAGCCGGTGAGAACGGCCCGCGCCTTCGTCAGGCTGATCCTGGCTCGTGACATGCGATTTTGAAAGCTCGTGACGAATTCATAAGCCTCGCGCGTCATATCCCAGGCTTTGCCGATTTGATCCCAGCTCGTCATGCCCGCCGAGGTGGGAAGGAGTAAAACCGCAGCCTCGTGCCGGAGGTTGTCCGCCCGATGGAGTGGAGCATCGACCCAGTGGAGACTATCGAATCGGCTCGCCGCTTCCTCGGCTGCGGTCACCACGTCCCACGCCATTTTCACGGTCGTCTCGGACCAATCGCCGCCCCCCGGCGCAGTCTTGGCGATGGCGGCCCGAGCGGCAAGCTGATGCAGAAATCGCAGTTCGATCACATCTCGCTGAAGTGTCGGATCGGCTTTCCGTGCGTCGTCCACAACGGAGTCGAGCACCGTCACCACCTCGGGGCTAAAGCGATCGTCGGCCGAAGCGCCGACGATTGCGAAGGCCAGGTCGAGACTGGTCTTCCCTTTCAGTCCCGCTACGAACTCGTCGGACGCCTTTTTCGAGGCGGCCATGAGATCCTCCGGCTTGGCATTGGGGTCGGGATCGCGACGTTTGCGGAGGAGTTCCTTCAACGGTGCGACGAGGGCGGGGTCGGCTTTGTTGCCGAATGCGCGGGCCTGTCCCACGGATCGGATCGGTGGACGGGGGATATCGTTCGCTTTGCTGCGTTCGGCTTCGATCGAGGCGAGAGTCGAATTGAAATCGCTTCGGACACGTTCGGGATCGGTTCCAACCCGCCAGCCGCGCTCGGCACGTAAGAGCGTCGCGTCGAGTGCGCGAAAGACGCGAGGCGCGTCCACCAAAACGCCCTCCGCCCACCACTTCGCACGTTTTTCCCAGCCTTCGGCCAGCCATTGGGGATAGACCGGGCCATCGGTGGCCGGAGCAGTCGCCGCGGCCTTGGCGGTCGCATCAGGGGTCGCGGACTTGCCTGATTCGGCGAGTGGTTCGACCTTGGTGGTTTGAGTGACGGGAGCGGTCTTCGTCTTCGGCCGAGTCCGGTTCAGCATGATCAGCGGAAAGTCGGGGCCTTCTCCGGTGAGAAATGCGAGTTGATGCGTTCCGCGGAAGTGCTGCGCCCAGCGGTCGCCCGTTTGACCAAGATACATGGCGAGTTCCGAGACGGAGAGGCGGTTGTCGCCGTCAAGATCGGCGGCTAGGTCGTCGAGCGCGAGGCAAAACTGACGGTTGAACAGCGACCGGCCGAATGTTTCCAAGCTGAGCGACGGCTGCCCAGGTGCGCTTGCCGAGAGGACCAGCAATGATTTGTCCGCCGTCGCATTCACTTCTTGAAGGATCAGATCCGCGACACCATCCGACGTTCCGATCGCACCAAGCTCCGCGAGGTTGGGGTCGGCCCGGTTCACATCGAGCACGAGCAACTTTTTCGAAGCCGGACAGGCCTTCATTGAGGCGAGGAGGTCGCCGAGCAAAAGGCCGGTTTGCGGATCGGACGTGTCGGAATCCTTCGCGAGCAAACGCACCGCGCCGCGGGGGTCGACCAAGGCGTACGAGGCGACATAGACGACGATGGAATCCGATTTCGCCCGTGTTTTCAGGGCTTCGAGCTGACTTGTGATTTCTTCAAACGTCAGGTCGTCGAATCCGCGCGGGGCGACCTCATCAAAAAACGCGCCTGCCTCCATCGCCTTTCGGTCGGCATCCATCCAAGGAATGGACGAGAGCTTCTGGTAATGTGCGTTCCAGAGCGGCACGAAATAGGGCCGGGGTCCCGACCACAGGAAGAGGAACAGGAGCAAGTAGATCGCGGCGGCGGCCAGCGCGATCAGGAACAAGGTCAGCAGCGCGGCCGTGGACCACTTGCTTGCGCGCGTGTTCGTCGGCCCGGCTTCGGTCGCCGGCTGATGTCGCCAACGGCCCACATCCTCGGTCGCGTCGCCCGCCATGATGAAACCCCTTTGTCCTGTGCCTTGGACTTACGGATGGCTTATGACGGTTGCTTGATTGCCGACCTTTTGTAGGGTGGGTAAGCGTAGCGTGGCCGACCCTTTGGCGATCACTTGATTCTGGTGGGTCACGCTGCGCTTACCTACCCTACAAAACCACAAAACTTGCTTATCTCACGGCCCCACCACGGCGACGGGGGGTTCGGGGAGCTTGTCTTCCGATCGCGGACGGCTTAGCTTCAGCTCGATCGACTGTTTCTTGCTCTCGGCCTCACGGCGAAGGGGATCAAGGGAGATCAGTCCAAGGCCTTTCAGGTTCGACTCAACCTGAGACCGACTCACCGGCCAAAACAATCCTGTATATTTACGTGATGTTGTGTAAAGCCGATGTTCGTAGCGCTCGGTCTTGAGCCCGACCAGCCGAGCGGGGTCAATGACGAAGGGCTTTCCTTCGGGATAAGCAAGACGCACCACCAGGCACGTTTCTGTTGCGGCGGCCGAGCCCGTGCGAGACTCGACGAGGTGGTCTTCCGCGCGAATGCTCTCGATCAGGACCGTCGAGCCGTCTCCAGCTTCGACCTTCGCGCCGTCGAACGTTTGGAGCGAATCGATCTTGAGTGCCGCGGCGGCAGGCACGTCGGCTCCGGCAATCCACCATGTCTTGAGGACGGGTCGGGCGAGTCCGGTACCGGCCGGGTCGATCAGCCAGCGCGGCACGTCCAGTTGCCAGACCGGGGCGGGAAACATGGAACGTTCGCGCCAGCGGATTTGATAGCTGCCAGGCCCCTCGGCCGGGTCGATCGAGAACCAGGCAAGGGCGGGATGCACCTGCTTGATGGGGCGGGGAGTCGGGATCGGGTCGATCGTGGTACCGGCTGACTCACCCCCTCGGGGTTCAAGTGCCGCCATGAGTTCTAGCCGCGAGGTGCCTGCCGGATTGCGATTCGCGAGCGCGGCAAGCTGCCACCCGGCCGATTCGGCCACCGGTTCCCTATGCTGACGTTGGTCATCGCCATAGATGGCACGCTCAAACCCAATGCCGCCGTCAGGTCCTTGAACGAGTTTCACGATTAACCGGTCACCCGTTTCAAGGCTGATGCCGCGCGAGTACGTCTTGCCCGCGGCGACGCGTAAGGTATAGGCGCCCGGAGCGAGTCCCTTGGTCCACCAGCGGTTAGCCTCGTTGGCGGAAGTCACATCGAGGGTGCCGACGGGTGCTCCGTCGTCTCCCTTGACAATCTGACAGACCAAGGCTTGCCGGACAGCGCTCTGCAACGTGGAAACAAGCTTGCTCATGTCTCCCACGGTGAAAAACTTACCCGGTGGATCGAGACCGGCGATCGCCGCGTCGAATTGCAGGCGCGCCTCGGTCAACTCGTTGTCCACGACCTTGAAGAAGACCATGTTGATCATCACGTCAGACTTATTGAAATAAGTCCGTAGAAACGTCGGAATGTCGAGTCGCTTGGGATTGAAGTCGGTATTCGCGGTGAACCTCGTGTCTTTGCCGTCGGTAAGCACGACCATGGTCTTGAATCCCTTGGCATCGTCGAGTTCGACTTTGGCACTCGCCATCGCCTGAACCAAGGGGGTTCCGTAGAAGGGGCGAAGCTCGTTGAGCCCGCGAATCAGGTCATCGAGTTGTTCCGGATTCCAGGGGCTCAGCTTGCGAAGGCTTCGGATCGTCTGCTCGGGCTTGGCCTCGTCTTGGCGGTCGACATCACGAGGAAACTCGCGCACAAACCCCGTGCCGGCCTGTCCGAAGGTGAAGATGCTCAGCTTCGTCCCCCGAGGGATCGTACGGAGTGTGGCGATGAGTGCTTTCTTGGCTTCCTCAAACTTCGTCGGAACCGGATCGACCATGCTTCCCGAGCAGTCGAGCACGAACGCGATCGCACCGTTGCCTTCGCCAAAGCGATCGAGTACGGCCGGGTCGGCACGAACGGCCACACTCGCCTGGGGAGGAGTCGCCGGCGCGGGGCCGAGGGCCACGATTTCGGGAACGGGATCGATCGTCACGGGCGTCTTGCGTTCAAAGATCTGACCACGGAGGAAGCCCTCGGCCACGAATGCCGTCTCTTCGCGGGCGGGCCGGTCGAGCGACGGGTCGCTTTCGGCTTTACGTACCAGTGGGCTCACGAAGGAGAATTCCGCGGGCTGGGCGGGTTGGTCGCCCTTTTTCCGCGAAATCGCCCGGAAGGCTGCTCCGTCGCCGTCAACATTGATCCTCGCGTCTGTCTTCGCACGGACGACGGGTGTGCCCGGGGGCACGGTTCCATTCTCAACGAGGTTGTAGACGATCGACGGCTTTTGTTCACTCGTCACCACGCGCGGCGTCGGCTCATCAAACGCGAGCCCCGCCTGAGCTTTGAGCTGGGTTCGAACCGCCGCGACATCGCCGCTTCCAGGGACGAGTGCCTCGGCATCGTCGAGATAGCGTTTGCCGACGAGTTGATAATAGGGTCGCTCGGTCGGCTCCTCGTCGTACCAGTGGTCGAGCCAGGCGCGACGGGCGTTCCAGACGAGCAGGTCATGGGTTCGTAAGTTGCGAGTGCGCGTGGCGGGTTCGCGTATCGAATCGGGCGAAATGCTCGGACCCGCCTGACGGCTCCATTGTTCGGCCAGGTTGAGATTGGCCTTGGCGTCGGCTGGGTTTTTCGTGGCGGCCGCCGTCAGTGAGTCGATCTCGTTGGGGAAGCTGAGCCAACGGACACCGATCCGATCGCCGACCGTCGCGATCGCCGAGCGCCAGGTCGCCTCATCGGCCTTGGCAGCGTCGGCGACCTGTCGATTCACGCCCGCGAAATCCCCTTGAGACTGGAACCGAGGAAGGTCGAACCAGGGCTGACCGAGGGTGGCGAGAGCCATGCGGCCTTCGGTCAGAGACTCTTCCTTGGCATGAATCTTGAGGCTCGCGACCGCGTCTTTCTTAGGGCCTTCGAGGTTGCTGCGGGTCGCGAGTTCCTGATCTTTCTGTCGGATGTTGTCAAGCCGTCCCCAGATCGTTCCGCGAAGCGACAGATCCTCGGAATCGGCGAATGCGACCCCGGCGGCTGCCGAGGCCACCTCCCAGTCGTCGCCTGTCCGCTTGAGGTCGATATCCGAGCGCTGTTCGGCGAACCTGCCGGTCAGATCATCGAAACCTTGGGACAGCTTTTTCGCGAGCGTGACAAGCTTCGTCGCGTCGTCGATCGCGGCGAGCTCGCCCCTCAATTCATGGGTATCTGACCAGAGGGATTCGATCTTCGCGACGAGATCGCCCCCGGACGATTCCGCGCTGGAACGTCGGTGTGCGACCCAGCGGGAATAGTCAGGCAACTGGCTCAGCATCCGGTCGCGAACCGTCAGTGACTCGCGAATCTTTGAGGCGGCCAGGTCGGCCTGAGCGTACAGAGCGTCGGCCCGGTCGAGGGCCTGTCTGGCTTCCACCCTTGCTTGTTCGCCGGTCGCGAAGATCTGGTCCTCCCCTTGTCGGCGCAGGGCGTCGGCCTGCTCGACGATCGGCTTGGTCCAGGCCTGCACTTGCTCACTATAGGCATGGGTTGTGTCATTCAACCCGAAGGCACCGACCGCCGAAAGCTCGGCCTGATGCCTGACCTTGATCGCCTGGCCCACAAGTGCCCAATCGCGGGCGGTGAGTTTCGAGGGATCGAGATATTTGTGAACCATCCGGAGGAAATGTCCCTCTACGGTCTGGGGAAAGTCGGTTCCCCGAGTGAGCCGCAGACGTGAGGCCACCGCGGCGAGGTTGGCGGCGGGAGACTCGGCGGCGCGTCGAAGTAAGAACTCGTCCACCCGGGTTCGCAGCGAAGGGACGCGCGGATCGGGGTCGACCTTGCTCGTTTCGGAGAGCGTTTTCCAAATCCGGGAGCGCTCGTCGTCGGTCTCCGCCGTCCATAACGGGTTAAACGCGGGGAGGCTCGGCACCTCAACTCGACCGCCCTCGACCGCATTCATCGCCAGCGAGTTTTCGGACGATGCGGGAAGATTGAGAAATCGATCGTCGTTGATCTTCCGTTCCAGACTCGCGAGCCGTTCGGTCAGCCGATCCGCTTGTGTAGACCCCGCGCGGGTCAGCTCGTCATAGCGAACAAGATGAGCGCGATAGTCCCGCCATCGCGAGGGCGAGTAAGCTGAAGGGTGGGGGACAAGTCGATCAAGTTCGCGGAAACGTTTCCAGGCGCGTTCCACCCCGGAACGATCGTGCGGGAAGGGGAGAGCAGGGAACTTCGCATCCCGCGCCGAGGCGACGAAGACGCCGCCGCCATCGGTTTTCCCTCCCGAGATCAAGATGGGCTCTTGAATGGCTTCCCGAGCGTTCCAGACCCAGGCCGAGACATTCTTACGGACATAGTCGAAGAGATTGTCGAGTGTGAGCTTCCCGTTTCCGCCCGCCGCCTTGCCGCGTAGACCTTCGATCAAGTAGTGGAAAAAGGGCGAACGCCCCAGGCCTTCAGACGTCCAGCACCGCTGGTCGATCCCCGAGGCGCACAGGACGTACAAGTTCTTGACTTTGGCGATATCGGGCTCGAGAGCCTTGAGCCTGCTTGCGAAATCATTGTGGACCATCCCCAGCGACCAGTCGGCCATCACTTCGGTCGGTTCAAGAACGAGGAGCTTGGGATTGGATTCCGGTAGCTTCGCGAGGGAGGCAATAACGTTGCGAAGCTTGAGCCGATCCGCGAGTTTGGTCGCGGCGTTGGGTATGAGATAGGCTTCGTTGGCGTCGGTTGTGCCGTGGAATGCGAGAACCAGAACGATCGTCTCGTTGGGTCGGATCACACGGGGTTTCGCGATCGCCTCGATCAGAGTGTCCCACTCCTCGGCGCGCTCAAGCGGGAGTCGCTTGCGAAGGAGCCGTAAAGGCGGTGGCTTGAAAAGGCTGATGGGTCCGGACCGGCCGGTGAGGGATTCCAGGCCGCGCAGTCCTTCGACCCCGGCAACATTTTGGGGAACGGCCAGATTCGTGGCGTAATCCGCCCCGACAAGCACGAGTGCGGCGGGCGGTTGACGCTCCAGAAACCTGATTAAGACGATGGCCGCGCCGCCGAAAGTGAGGAACGCCGCGAGCGCCGCGGTGATCCGGAGGCCCCATGCTCCGGGCCTCCAAAGTCGCTGGCCGATTCCACTGCGATGACGAGTCCATTCGTGACCCGTTCCCGACCCAGCGTTCGCGGCTGGCTCCGGTCGCGGCGTGGAGCCCGACCCCGACCCCGCTTTGTCACGCCAGGACGGCCTGGGTGTCTCCGACCGATCGTCCGCCATGGCCTGTTCGCCCCTTGACTACCGTGTCGAGAAATCGTCCGATCAACAGACTTGCATCATCGTAAGGTCGCCGCGCGCCGCGCGGCAAGAGAATCCTCTTACCCACTTTGGACTTCGGCGGCTTGCCGGCGGCCAGGAACCCACGAGCGCAGGTCGCTCGCCAAGATGGAAAGCGGCGGCAAGTTCCACGCACTTCAACGAAACGCCCCAAAAAACCGTCGTAACCCGCTTCAGAACAGGAACCGCACCTCGAACCGAAACCAGGGATCGGCCCAGTGGTTCTTGGTGGTGGACCAGGTGACGGTTCCGCCCATATCGATCTTATCGCAGATCGACAGACGCAATCCCGGTCCGATGTTGAAATAGGACACACCTCCGCCCGAATGGATGATGGAAGGCTTCGAAGCCGCGAGCGGGTTAGTGTATCCGCCGTTCTCGAATGACCACCCATCCAATTCAATCATGCCGATCAAAGGACTGCTTGGGGTGACATACGTAAGCACCTGGTTAAGACTCATGTTCCAGAAGAAAATGCCCCCGGTGAGGTTTTGGTTGCCCGCGATCGGAATCCACTGGCCGAACTGACCCTGAAAAAACGTCTCCGGGCCAAGCTTTAACGAGGTCAGGATCGACGGTTCGAGCGAAACATGCCCGGTGCCGAGTCCATTTCCTCCGTTGCCGCTGGGCAGGTACGTCTTGAACTGAAACGAGACCCGCAGCATCTCGACATCGTAGAGAACCGATTTCGTGCCGAGCCGGACGTCACCGAAACCCGCCTGGGTTCTGCTGAAATTCGGGTTGATCTGGAGATAAGGATACTCGACGAAAAAGCTTCCCGCAGCCCCGGCCGCCTCTTGGTACATGTAGATCACTTGCATCCGGGTGGAGGGAGAAGACCGGTATTTCTTGTTATATGGGGCCGGGGTCTGCTTCATGAAATACTGATTGCGATCCGGAAAGACCATGTTCTGAAGCAAGTCGTAGCGAAACCTCGTGACGGTTCGCGGCTTGGCGTAATCCGCGAACAGCGAAGCGTTGGCCGCCGGCTCCCAGCGCGGTTGATAACACGGATCGGGGCAGCACAAGCTCTGGTAGAGATTGCTCACGAACGCGCTGGCGAAGTTGTCGCACGCGGGAACCAAGGCGTCGCATTTGTCTCGCCCGGGAATGCACTGGCCGTCGCTACAACCGCCGATGGCGGAGTGGAACGCCAGACTGTCCGACTGGCTATGAAATCCGCCGCAACTTGCGCAGCCAACGCGACCGACCGCGTCATCGGTCTTGGGAGCGACGGTCTCGATGACCCTTGCCTGCGCAAGCGGCGGCGCGGCGACCGGTGCCGGTGCCGGTGCCGGAGCGGGTCGAACGGGCGCGACTGGTGTCTGCGAAGCAAGGATCGCTTCTTGCCGCGCCTGAAGGCTTCGCTTCAAGCTCGAAGGCATCTCGGTGCCGCGATAAAGAGTGTTCACGGCGTCGGTGACCCCCGCCACCGCTGAGGGGGCCGGGCCAGCCGACGGAGCGAGCGTCGGCGTCTGGGCCTTCGCGCTTACCGTCCACAACAGTGTCGCGATCATCGCGTACCCGCACCAATAGGTCCGGAACGGTTCTCTCCGGAGGTTCCGCGTCGTCCTGCCGTTCACTGGATGACTCCTTTATCCACCGTTCCGCGAGCCAGACGGTCGGCCCTTCCAATGGGACGGATGACCGCGAGACAAGGGGGAAATGATCCGATTCCGCCGGCAACCGGCCGGTTTGCCTTGCCGGCGGACGACGAGACTTGACGACGGGATGGCGATCCGGATGTCGCATGACGCTCATTGCGATGTGAAAATACGATCAAAAACGTGAAGGCAAGATCCAACTCAGCCCTTTTCGACTGGCCGAAGACTTCTTGGCGTCAGTTGTGGATGAGGCCGATGATTTTGGACCCCAATATGACGCGGGAATCACGGGTGCGTCGGGCGCGGGGTAGGTCGCGGAATCCTTGGTACGCGACGAAGCCGGAGCCGTCGTTCGCATTGCACCCGCACCCGCACCCGCACCTGCGGCGGCAGGCGTGGGGCTCATCTCGGGCATTGAGGCCGGGGCGATCGCCGCGGCGGCGGCACCTGCTTTGGTTCGGTTTGCCTCGGCGACATCCTGACGGGCTTTGGCCATGGCGTGAAGCAGACTTTGCTTGCCGGGGGGTAGCCCCGGAGTCACCGACTTGGGGGTGGTTTGCGACAGGACGAAGAGCGTCCGCCTTGCCTCGTCGACTGTCCCCGCGAACGTCTTGTTCCGTACCCGAGTTTCAAAGATCGAGAGCGGCCGACCGTTCGTCGCGGGCTGTCCCGCCGTGGGTACCGGGGTCAAGATGGGAATGGCCGCGAGATGGCTTGCGGCCAGATGGCTTGGTTCGGCCAGTCCCGGCGGAAGCGGGGGAAGTCCCGCTGAGTGCTCGGGTTGAAGGGCCGGCGAGGTGGTTGGCGCGGCTGCCGGACCCTTCTCGGGTTCAAGCGGCTCGGGAGGAAGATTCGACTGCACCTTCATCAGGCAGTTCTGAAGCGCTGCAAAGGCCGTCGCTCGAATTCGAGAGGACGATTCGGCGGGAAAGCCGTCGGAGTCCTCACCGGCCACGACGATTCGCAATGTTTCGATGACCTCTTTCGAGCAGCAACAACCGTTATTAAACGCGCGTGCCGCAGCGTATCGAACGCATTCGTTGCGATCGGCTCGCAAGGCGTTTAAGAGAGCAACCTGCGCTTCCTTCCAGTACCGGCAGTCGACGGTACCAAGGTACTCGACGGCGACGACACGCGCCTTGGCGTCGGCCTCATCGGCCTGGATCTTGGCGGCGACCGCCCCTGCGCCCTGAGCGCCGCCCTTGGCCTCGAGTGCCGCGATCTCAGCGGCGGTTGGCGGTGGGCAGCAGTTTGAGAGCAATCCTCCGCTTAACGCCCCGAGCGGCCCCGCCGTCATACTGCTGACCATCGGGCCGATCGGCGACCGGCAGATTTTGAGCTTACACGCCGCGAGATTCTCATGGGTGATTCCCAGCATCCCCCAGACTGTCCTAGGAGCCGCGGCGGAAGCGGCACCCAGGCCCGCCCCTGCTCCGGCCCCTCCCCCGAGTCCTCCAAGCCCAGCCGCGGCCCCGGGAGGAACCCCCGGCACCTGGGCCCACGCCGTGGACGTCCAAGCGAGTACGCCCACGAGTCCAGCCGTCCATGCCTTACGGGACATCCCCGGTTCTCCTCGGATCCGAGATCCTTTTGGGACTCGACAGCCTCTACGCCAAATCATTCCTCGTGACCCGACCGACCCCCACGGCATCTGCCCTGGACGGTGACCGACCCCATCTTTCATTATGACTTATCGATCCTTGGGCGGGTTGACTTTATCGATTTTGATGAATCTCTGGTTTGTGCGGATATTCGCGACCTCGACAAGGCCCTCGGAACCCATGAAATAGGTCCACTCAAACGAATTTCACCCTCATTTCCGGGGCCGCCCGGCGTTCGAAAGCACATTGAACCGGCGATGATCGCTCATTGTGCAGAATGTGAACAGGTCGGCAATCTTTGAAGACTTTTGGTATTGCTTGCTTGCATGTATTACCCGACTTCTTTACGATGGTTCCCGTTGTCCTGGATTTCTCGATTTTGGCGAGTGTTTGTTAGTTTAGTGAATCTAAGAAGAATAGTCTCGTTTTGTTTGTTTAGCCATAACAGTGAAGCTATACTGACTGGGCGTTTGGGGTGAGTTTGCGTGCGACACAGGACGAATTCTCGCAATGATCCGGATTGCCCGTTTCGACGCGATTCTCGACGGACTGGCACGCAAATGATTGAGGAGGGATTCTTGAACGCGCGAAGGACTCGCAGCAGTCGATGGGCGGAGTTTCGGCGGGGTGTGCACGACCCTTGGAAAGGGTAAGAGCTATGGCGGAAGACCAACGTGGGTTGCCTCGTCGACGAGGACGAGGCCAGCGCGCCAAGCGCCCTTTGTCGTTGAATCTCGAAAGATTCGAGGAACGCGTCCTCATGGCGACGTTTCTCGTGAACGATCCCTCCGACACCAGCGCCGGTACTGGCTTGACGGGAACACTCCGTTACGTGCTCGGTCAACTCAACGCTGTGGGCGGCGCTAGCAACAAGATCGATTTTCAGCTTGGCCTTCCCGGCGCGCAGACCATTACCCTGGGCTCCGACCTCCCTTCGATCACGAAGAATGTGACGATCGACGGCTATAAGTTCAACGGACCCGCCAACACCGCGACTGTTGGCACCAACGCCTCAATCCTGGTCCAGCTTGACCTTGGCGGCCATGCCGGATTGGTGTTTGCCGCGGGGTCGGCGAATAGCATCGTCAAAGGATTGTCGATCGATCATGGATCGGCCGCAGGCATCACGATCCAAGACAACGGCGTGAGTGTCGTAGGCGATTTCATCGGCATGAAAGCGGATGGTCAAACCCCTTTGGCGAACGGGATCGGCGTCAGCGTCGCTTCCGGAGTGACGGGCACCATCATCGGTACTTCGGCCCTCGCTGATCGCAATCTCATCGCCGGCAACACCGGGGCAGGTATCGCGGTCGCCGGCGCGGCGACCATCAAGGGAAACTTGATCGGCACCGACAAAACGGCTCTGGCCGCCGCGGCGAACGGCTCGGGCGTCAGCATCACCGGTGCGAATAGCGCGGTGGGCGGCTCGGCGGCGGGAGAAGCGAATACGATCGCCTTCAACACAGGCGCGGCGGTTACCGTCGACACCGTGAGCGGGATTCCGATCCGTGAGAACGTGATCTTTCAGAACGGCCAGGGGATCGTGTTGCTGAACAACGGCAACGGCAACCTCGTCGCGCCGAGCAGCCTCGCGGCGACTTCCGTGACCGGTCTGACCACGATCGAAGGCCAGTTCACCGCGCCTTCGGCCGGTTCCTACACAATCGAGCTGTTCGCGAGCGCCGTGGGTGACCCCACGGCGACTCAGGGGCAGGCCCACATCTTTCTGGGACAAACGACCCTCAACTTCGCGGGTTCGGGCACGCAGTCGTTTCGGGCGACCTCGGGAATCCAGGTGGCCCCCGGCCAGGTGGTCACGGCGACGGTGACTTCGACGTCGGTGGGAACCTCGACCTTCGCGACCGCCGTGGGGCTGTCACCCGCCTACACGGTGACGACCAACGCCGACTCCGGGATCGGCTCGCTCCGGCAGGCGATTCTCGACTTCCAGGCGGCACCGAGCGGCACCTCGAAAATCGACTTCAATATTCCCGGCACGGGCATCCATACGATCACACTGGCCAGCGCGCTACCTTCCATTACAAGAACGGTATCTATCGATGGAACGACGGAGCCTGGCTTCACCACCACTCCAGTGATCCGGCTGGACGGCAACGGCGTCGTGACCGACGGCCTGACGCTTTCAGGCTCTAGCGCGCAGGCCGCGCAGATCCTCAGTCTTGATGTCGTGCATTTCACCGGGGCGGGGATCAGGGTCCTCTCCGGCAAAAACTTGATCCAGAACAACATCATCGGTGCCGACCCGACGGGTGGGGCGGCCGGCCCCGGTAATCTTCTCGGTGTCGTGTTCGTGGGAAGCGGCAACACGCTGACCGGAAACACGATCGCGTTCAACACGAACGCGGCGGTCACGGTCGATACCGGCACCAGCGACACGATCAGCCGGAATGTCATTTTCCAAAATGGACAGGGAATCGCGCTCGCGAACAACGGCAACAATCTACTAGCCGCGCCGAATGCCCTGGCGGTGACATCGATCCCGGGCCTGACCACGATCGAGGGCAGGTTCAACGCCCTATCGGCGGGGAATTACACCCTCGAATTCTTCGCGAGCGCCGCGGGTGATCTCACGGCGACCCCCGGCCAGGCGCACGTGTTTCTCGGTCAGACAGTCGTCGCGTTCGCGGCGGGATCACAAGCGTTTCAGGCCACCAGCGCGATCCAGGTTCCCGCCGGACAGGTGGTGACCGCGACGGTGACATCGACGGCCGGTGATACGTCCACCTTTGCCTCGCCGACAGGCCTCACAGACCCGTTCGTGGTGACGACGACCGCCGACAACGGTATCGGCTCGCTTCGGGAGGCGATCACCAACGCGGACCAGAATTCCGACGGCAACACGATCAGCTTCGCCATTCCGACGTCGGATCCGAATTACATCGCATCGGCCAACACCTGGACGATCAAGCCGCTTACCGCCTTGCCCGCCATCAGCGCTCCGGTGACCATCGATGGGACAACACCGCCGCAGTTCTTCGGCGTGCCGGTCATCCAGCTCGATGGCTCGGGGCTTTCGGGCACTCATGACGGACTGAACCTCGCGTCAGGGTCAAACGGCAGCCGTGTTCGCTCGCTCGCCATTTACAGGTTCAGCGGAGCGGGCATTCATGTTCAATCCAACAACAATGCCATTCAAGGGACGGACCTTGGCACCGACGCCTCGGGTGTTCTGGCAGGAGGGGGCAATCAGACCGGCCTCTGGATCGATAACGGCGCGAACAACATCGTCGGCGGCCTGTCCGGGCTCGGAAACCTGATCTCAGGAAACACCCGGGACGGTGTTTTGCTTCAGGGGGATGGCTCCACGGCGAGCCAGCTTTTAGGAAACAAGATCGGCACCGACGTTTCAGGATCGTCGGGCCTCGCGAATGGCCGCGATGGCGTTCGTGTGGTGACGACGACAGTCGGGCTCGTTGTCAACGATACGATCGGCGGAACGGCCAACGGCGCGGGCAATACCATCGCGTTCAACGTGGGTGCCGCTCTGACGGTGGATTCCGCGGCGGGAGTGGCTGCCGCGCGGAACTCCGTTTTCCGGAACGGGCAGGGGATCGTTCTGGCGAACAGTGGCAATCAGGGGCTTCCCGCGCCGAACCTCACCACGGTGAACTCGGCAGGTGGAAACACGCAGATCATCGGTCAACTCGTCGGCGCACCTTCCAGCACGTCCTATACGATCGAGTTCTTCGCAAGTGCATTGAGCGATCCGGCCACTGGCGTTCAGGCGCGAACGTTCCTGGGAACGACGACCGTGCCGATCGGTTCCACGGTCATCTCGGTCACCCTTCCCGTAAGCCTGGTGGCGGGGCAAATCGTTGTGGCGACGGCCACGGCGAACACTTCCCCGATCGAAACCTCGTCGTTCTCCAACCCGGTGACCATCGTCAACCCGTTCCAGGTGACAAACACCGCGGACTCCGGCCTTGGCTCGCTGCGTCAGGCAATCATCAACGCGAATGCGTCCACGGGCACCGACACCATTACGTTCGCGATTGGCGGAACAGGTCCGTTCGCGATCGCGCTCGCCTCGGCCCTTCCCGCGATCACGGACACGGTGGTTCTCGACGGTACGACGCAAGCAGGGTTCTCGGGAACTCCGGTGATCATCCTGAGCGGAGCAGGGCTTTCTGGATCGCCGGATGGAATCGTCCTGGGCGCGGGCTCCAGCGCGAGCACACTTAAAGGTCTGACGGTGAAAGGTTTTGCGGGTGCCGGCTTACGAATTCAGTCGTCGAACGACGCGATCCAGGGCAACGTGATCGGAGTAAATGGTTCTCCAAACGGCCAGGGCATCGTGGTGACGGGAAGTAACGACACAATTGGCGGTACAGGAGCGAGCGCGGGGAACACCATTTCGTTCAACACAGGTGTGGGCGTGACGGTGTCGGGAGGCACAAGCGACGCGATCACGCAAAACGCGATCTATCAGAACGCCGGGGTGGGAATCGTCCTCACGAGCGGAGGGAATCTCGGTCTTTCCTCGCCCGGTCTGACTTCGGCGTTCTCAAGCACCGGCTCAACGACGGTGAAAGGGACACTAGGCGGCACCGGCTACGGCTCAAATGCGGGTTACACCGTTGAGTTTTTCGCGAGCACCGCATCGGAGCCGACGACCGGCGATCAGGCGAGGGTCTTCCTCGGCTCGACCGTGGTGACGACCGACGGATCGGGTAACGGCACGTTCAACGTGACGCTCCCGACCACCGTGGCGCTGGGTCAGCGAGTGACGGCGACGGCGACATCTAACGTTGGAAACAACACCTCGACATTTGCCTTGGCAGTGACGTCGACCGATCCGTTCCGTGTGACCAACACCTTGGACATCGGCGTCGGCTCGTTACGTCAGGCGATCATCAACGCCAATGCGTCCACCGGCACCGACACCATTACGTTCGCGATTGCGGGCAGCGGTCCGTTCACGATCGCGCTCGCCTTAGCTCTTCCCGCGATCACGGACACGGTGGTTCTCGACGGTACGACGCAGGCAGGGTTCTCGGGAACTCCCGTGGTCATCCTGAGCGGGGCGGGGCTCTCTGGAACGCCGGACGGACTTAGTTTCAGTCCGAGTTCCAGCGCCAGCACGATTCGCGGCTTGACGATCGTCAACTTCGCCGGGGCGGGGCTGCGATTGCAGTCGTCGAACGACGTGGTTCAAGGGAACGTGATCGGTGCGGCGGGTTCGCCGAACGGCCAAGGCGTGGTCGTGACGGGTAATAACAACACGATCGGCGGCACCGGAGCCAGCGCCTCAAACATCATCACATCAAACATCGGCGCGGGAGTGACCGTGTCGGGTGGTACCGGTGATGCCGTCAGTCGGAACAGCATCTACAAAAACGGCGGCCAGGGGATCTCTCTGGTCAGCGGCGGCAATGCCCTTCAGCCCGCTCCCGTGCTCTCCTTGGTAAACTCGGTCGCCGGAACCACCATCATCCAGGGAACGCTTTCCGGATCGACTCCGAACACGACATATACGCTAGAGTTTTTCGCGAGCACCTTGGCGGACCCCATCACCAATGACCAGGCCCGCATCTTCCTCGGCACGGCGAGCGTGACAACCAATGGCTCGGGCCAGTCTCCTATCAGCGTATCGTTACAAGTTGCCGTGCCGATCGATCAGCGCGTGACCGCGACGGCGACTTCGGCGGCCCCGGTTGCCAACACCTCGGCCTTCGCGACCGCGGCGACGGTGGCCAGCCCGTTCTTGGTGACGAACACCTCCGACAGCGGCGCCGGCTCTTTGCGGCAGGCGATCCTGAACGCGAATGAGAACATCGGACCCGACGCGATCACGTTCGCGATTTCGGGCACCGCCCCGTTCACGATCGCGCTGGCAACGCCCTTGCCGACGATCAGCGGAACCCTGGTTCTCGACGCCACAACGCAGAGCGGTTTTGCGGGTACACCGATCATCCGGATCGATGGAGGGGGTCAGTCGGCAAACGGCCTGACCCTCGGCAGCGGTTCCGACGGTAGTATCATTCGCGGTCTGAATATCGTGAATTTCGCGGGCGCGGGTATCGTCCTGAAATCCAGCGGTGATCTCCTTGGCGGGAATAACATCGGAACGGATTTTCTTGGTACATTGCCAGGGCCGGGCTCTCTGACATCGGGAATCATCGTCAGTGGGTCGAACAACAATGCCATTGGCGGTGCCATCTCTGGCTCCCCGAATGTCATCGCCTTTGTGACCGGCGCGGGAGTCACAATCGACGCCGGAACTGGCAATGAGATCCGCCAAGACGAGATCTTCCAGAACGGCGGCGCGGGGATCGTGTTGGTCAACGGCGGTAATTTCAATCAACCAGCTCCGGTCTTGACCCTGGCGAACTCGGTCTCGGGTACGACGACGATCGTCGGCACGCTGGCTGGTTCGAGTCCGAACACGACCTATACCCTGGAGTTTTTCGCGAGCACCACGCCCGCCTCCCGCGACCAGGCCCAGATGTTTCTTGGCAGCACGACCGTGTTGACCAATGCCAACGGTGCGTCGGCGTTCTCGGCGTCTCTCCCCGTCGACGTGCCGGTCGGACAGCAGGTCACGGCGACCGCAACCTCCACGGCACCGCGGAACGATACCTCACCGTTCGCCGGTTCGGTCGTTGTTGCAAGCCCCTACCTCGTAACCAACAACAACGCGAGCGGAGCGGGCTCACTTCGACAGGCAATCCTTAACGCGAATGCTCATCAATCGTATCTACCGGACATCATCACGTTCGCGATCTCCGGCCCTCTCATCATCACTCCCGGATTGGCCCTGCCCGACATCTCCGACCCGGTCATCATTGACGCCACCACCCAGCCCGGCTTCGCGGGAACGCCCCTGGTCGTTTTGAACGGTAACAACGCCACGGGGACAGGCCTGACCTTTGGCCCGGGGTCTTCGGGAAGCACGGTGCAGGGGCTCAAGATCAGCGGATTCACCGGTAGCGGGATCGTGATTCAATCGAGCAACGATTTCGTGAGTAATAACGTCATCACCGCGAACGTTAGCTCGGGCGTGGTCGTGGTCTCAGGGTCGAACAACACCATTTCACGCGATAACGTGTTTGAGAATGGCTCGACAAACACCAGTACCGCCTTCAACGATATTGTTCTCAATCCGGCGGCCAACAACAACGCCCCGTCCCCGGTGATCACCGGCGTGCAGCTCTCGGCACCGAACACGTTGAGCGTGGGCTTGGTCTTTTCGTTCGCCACGATTATTCCGACGACGGGCCTCTCCGCGACACTGGAATTCTTCCAGAATGCCCCGAATGGCCGCCCGTTCCTTATCTCGTCAGGCAACGCACAAACCGTTTTGATCACGCCCAACGCCAACGATCCGACGAAGTCGAACTCGATCACCGTCTTTCTCGACGTGACCGGCCAAGGTTTCACCATCGGCTCGCAGTTGATCGCCACGGCGACCTTCTCCGGCGGCGGTGAAAGCGACGCGGCGGGGACATCGGCGTTCTCGAACATTGGCACGGCTGCCAGCCCGTTCCTGGTCACCAATCCGCTCGACGACGGTGTCGGATCGCTTCGCAAAGTGCTTGAATACGCGAACCGGCAGACCGGGCCAAGCTGTGTCATGTTCGACCTTCCCGCCGAGTCTCTGGTGATCCACATCACGAGCGGCCCGCTGCCGACCATCTACAAGCGGGTCAATATCGATGGGACCTCGCAACCCGGCTACGACCCGACAAAGCCCAACACCACCGTGCAGATCGATGGCCTCTCGGCACGGAACAACCGGCTCCTCGGCGATGGGCTCTCGTTCGGTGTCCTCAAGGACACCGGAGGCAATGTGATTAGTGGGGCGGACGGCAGCTCGGTCCAGGCCCTGAGCATCTACGGATTCAGCGGCGCGGGGATCAAGGCGGACGGGCTTAGCAACGTGAACGTTTTGCCCGCAATCACCATTGCCGGGGTCTTCTCAGGCATTGATCCTACCGGGACGGTCGCTGCCACGTCGCGCGGAAACGGGACCGGCATTCTCTTGAATAACGTCTACGGGGCGTGGATCGGCCTCAAGAACTTCAACGTGTTCGACACCAATTGCAATCCGTCGCCTGGTTCCATGCCCGCCGCCCCGAATCTCATCTCGGCGAATTCCGTCATCAACACGATCGGCACCGGGAACGGGATCGAAATCGACAACGGTGGCTCGAATCGGATTGAAAACTCAATCATCGGCACGAGCTTTCTGAGCGTCATCGACCCGACTCTGAAGACTGGGAACAGCGGCGACGGCATTTTCATTTATAACTCAACGAACAATCTGGTCGGTGTGGGAACGGATGGCACAACGCGCAACATCATCTCCGGAAACCAGGGCAGCCTCGACCCCAACTCCATAAACCTGGGCAGCGGGATTCACATCGCTGGCGCGAGCGCGATCGGTAACAGCCTCGTCAATAACTACATCGGGACGGATAGCGGTGGTCAAATGACCGGCGCGAGTATCTCCAACAAGCTCGACGGCATCTTGATCGACGGCGGAGCCTCACAGGAAACGATCGGTTCGCAAAGCCCGGGCTTGATCAACATCGACGGCACCATTGATGCCACCAAACGGCTTGGTAACCTGATCTCGGGGAATCTTGGTTCCGGAATCAAGATCGTCGGCGGGATCGGCTTCAACCGTGTCTACGGCAACCTGATCGGTGTCACGGCCGACGGCAAAGGGGTCTTGGGCAACGGCCTGGGCGCGACAATCGGCGATGGCGTCCGGCTCATGAATTCCCCGGGGAACCAAATCGGCGGGCCATCCCTCGCGTTTGGTAACGTGATCACAGGCTCCGGTGGCGATGGTGTTCATGTCTTCGGCGCGAATGCCGCCGGCAGTGGGGCCGGCGACTTGATCCAGAGCAACGTCATCGGCGCGGCGACAGGCAGCGGTCTGACAGGCAACCGTCAGAGCGGCGTTTACGTCACCGATAGCTCGGCCAATACAATCGGCGTGTCTAACAACAACGTTTTCACCGCGTCCGATATGCTTCAGCCCGGCGGCAATACGATCTCGGGTAATGGTCAGGACGGCGTCACGATCGAATACACCACGGCCCGCTCGGGCGCGCCGAACTGGGTTGGCGAGAACGTCATCTCTCACAACGGTAAAAATGGCGTTCAGGTCCAAGGAGTTCCGGCACCGTCGGCCTTGTTTGACCAGATTCGGCATAACTTCATCGGTACAGATCAAATAGGCGGCCATGTCTTTATCACGCTTTCCGGGACGACCAACCCGGTGACGCAGGGCAACGGGCTCGACGGCATCCGACTTCATGGAGTACCCGCGATCGTCTCCGTCAACGTCGTCTCCGGCAACGGCCTTAGTGGAATCGACGTCGAACGCGGAGACAGCTCGACGGCCTATGACATGACGGGCACAAGCATCGACGGCAACCGTCTGGGCACCGACCTCACCGGAGGCCGCACCGTCGATTTCCTCAACGGAGGTGGGCAAACGCTTCCGATGGGGAACGTCCTCGACGGCGTGCTCCTCAACAACGTCGTCGGCGTACTGGTCGGCAGCCCCGCGTTCAACGTGATGTCGGGAAATCTAGGCCGGGGCATTGAGGTTCGTGGCGATCAATTCGACGTTTTCAATAACGGCCAACTCCCTGCCGGAAATTTGATCGTCGACAACATCATCGGTCTTGATGCGAGTGGAAGCAACGCGGTCTATGTCGACCCCACGTCTCACCAACATTTCAATCTCGGAAACCTTTCCGACGGAATTTTCCTCCTCAACGCTCCCGCGACGACGATCACCGGCGATACGGTTTCCAACAATCGAGGCTTCGGTGTTCATGTTGTTGTGCAGACCTCACGGACACTTGCGCCGAAGCTGTTTGTGCAGGGAAATTTCATTGGAACTAGCAAGGACGGCAAGAGCGTCGTGGACCCCTACGCAGAGCTTCTTGGAAATAGTGGAGACGGCGTTTTCCTCGATCGGGTCAGCCAGGGAAGCGTCTTCAACAACGTCATCTCCGGCAATCGCGCCAATGGAATCAACCTTCTTAGCTCGACCGACATTGATATTTACTCGAACAAGATCGGAACCGACGTTTCCGGGATGCTGAGTGGGTTCGGGAATGCGTCCAGCGGCATCCTCCTGAACCGGTCGAGCAGAAATATCATCGGCAACGCGTCGCCCGATGCCAATGTGATCTCCGGCAACAAGGCGAGCGGCATCTTCGTCTCCGGTACGACCGGAATCGACGCCTCCGAAAATATCATCGCGGGTGACTTCATCGGCACCAACGCGAAAGGGACAGCGGCCATCCCTAACTCCGTGGCGGGTGTTATTCTCAGTCAGGCCAACAACAATCATATCGGCGATCCCTCTTCTTTCGTGCAGACGGTCATTTCGGGGAACACCCTCTTTGGCGTCCTGATCGCCAACGCAGCGACAGGTAATCAGATCCTCGGAACTCTGATCGGTACTGATGTCTCGGGAAGTTATGCGATTCCCAACACGTCTGACGGCGTGATGCTTATCAACGTTGCCGGAAACACGATCGGTGGTCCCGACGCCCGTCAAAGGAACGTGATTTCGGGCAATGGCACCGATGGCGTCCGCATCTTCGGCGGCCTCTTGACGGGCGGGAACCTCGTCACGAATAACATCATCGGTCTTAGCGCCCACGGAGCCGCCCTGCTGGGAAGCAAAGGGAATCAGGGAGACGGCGTGCTCGTGGATAACGCCACCCCCGGAAATGTGATCGGGCCGAACAATGTGATCTCCGGCAACGGTCAGTCGGGTGTATCCCTCTTCAGTGTCAGCGGGTCGGGCGGCACGATCGTTTCGGGTAACTTTATCGGCACTGATCCAACCGGCGAGCTGCCCGAGGGCAACAACGGTAATGGTCTCTCGATCTTCGGCTCGTCAAGGAACGATATCGGGACCACCGTGCCCAGCGCCGATCACTCGAACTCTCCCCTTTATGCGGGTGGGAACGTGATTTCTGGAAATGCCCTAGCAGGGGTACAGATCTTCAGCCCCGCCTCCGGTGCCAAAGCCGACTTCAACCGCGTCCACGGCGCGTTGATCGGCACCGACCTGCTCGGCGTCAACGCGATCCCAAACCATGCCGACGGTATCCAGATTCTCAACGGCAGCCACAACCTGATCGGCGGTTTGCAAGGCGTTGGTTCCAACTTCATCCTCTCCGACGCCAATTTGATTTCCGGTAACGAACTGAACGGGATCTACCTCGACGTCTTCCCCACCCGGGAGTCGTCGACCGACGTTACCGGCGGAAACGTGATCGATGGCAATTTGATTGGCACTGATAGGTCAGGTTCGCAAGTATTGGGAGCGATCTCCGGAACGCCTCAACGCAACGGCGTCCTCATCAACAATGGTCCGGTCACCTACATCGGCTACGTCGGTGCGGACCTTCCGGTGATCAAGAACACCAACGCCCCGGTCGTCGCCCGTAACGTGATCTCGGGGAATGCCGTGGCCGGGATTCAGTTCGCCGGAAAGACCTCCGGCAACGTGGTTCAGGGGAACGACATCGGACTTCGCTCGGATGGCACCGGCGGTAACACTCTCGCGAACCCCTTCGGCATTTACGTCAACAACCCCGGCTCGTTCCGTAGTGGCAACCTCATCGGTGGGACGACCCTCGGCTCGGGAAACATTATCGCGGGAGGGGCGACACCAACGCAGACAGACAAGTCCAAGATCGGGGCCGTGGGGATCTTGATCTCGGGTCCGCAGGAGACGCGGTTTCAAGGGGGGAATGCCGTCCTTGGGAACCTGATCGGTCTGGACCGAAACGGAGTTCCCTCTGGAAGCCAGATCGGCGTGTTGGTCTCGAATTCGTCGAACAATGTGATCGGCGGGGCGGTTGCCCAGGCAGGAAACGTGATCTCGGGAAACGTCGTCGCGGGTGTCGACCTATCCGGCCTGAGTTCGTTGACAAATTTTGTGATCGGCAATCATGTCGGGACCAACTTCGACGGAAGCAATCTCCCGGCCGCCTTCCTTCCCGAGAGCGCTCATCGCGATGAATTGCAGAAGATCGGAATCCTCGCCGACAACGCCTACGGCAACTTCATCGGACTCGTGGGCGCGGGGAACGTGGTCTCGGGTAACCTCAATGGCGTGGTGATTCAGGGAATCAGTACCGCGCCGGCAGCCATCGGAAATAGCGTCTTCGGCAACTACATCGGGATCTCGGCCGACGGAACCAAGGCGGTTCCCAACTTCGAGGACGGCGTACAGATCAACGGATCAAGGTCAAATCAAGTCGCGACCAATGTCATCTCGGCGAACGGGAGTTCCGGGGTCAATATCATCGGAGAACTCTCGGGGTCCAACGATGTCTACGCCAATGCGATCGGCGTGAACAGCGCGGGGCAGTCGGCATTTGTTGGGAACGCCGTCTCGCCCCAGCCGTCACCAACCACCCTCACCGGTTACAGCGTTTACCTGGGTGGTCAGTTGAACGGAATCTCGATCATCGGGTCCTCGAACAATAACATCGGAGTCAAAGGGGCGAACCTGATCCAGGGAAACCTCAGCGTCGGCCTGTATGTCACCGCGCTCGACTTCAACAGTAAGCGATACGCCCCTCCCGCAAACACGCTGATCCAGCACAACACGATCACGAACAACGGGATTTACGGCGTCCTTTTCTTCAACTCGCCCCAGAATAAACTCGCCACAGCGCGAGGAACCGCCAACTTTGTGTCCGGAAACGCGACGAACTTTTTGAACTTTTTATCCGGAATCAACGGTCAAACAACGCTCAAGGCACCTCCCTCGAAGCTTTTGCCGCCGCCCGCTCCCATGACCACAACCGCGAAGGGCGTACCTGCTGGCCCGGCGTTTTTCGCCAGGACGAACGCGACGAAGTCCGTCCAGAAATCCAACGAGGCACGCGCGAGGGTCCAGGCTCGGTTCCCATCCGGTGCGCGGACGCTGAAGCTTAAGACCGTCAAATAAAAAAACGGATCGAGAATCGCCAGCGAATGCGCGGCTGATTCTCGATCCGTTTTCCATTCGGCCTCGGCTCAGAACACCGGCGGCGGTATCATCGCGATCCGATTGTTTCGCGTCCGGCCATAAAAGATGTTGAGCATCACGGCAAGCTCGGCGGAGAACGGCTGGGGGCTTGTGAGGGGGGTCACCAAGGCCGTCGACAGGATGGCTCGGCGGTGAAGCTCGATGTTCACGCCGTAGGTCAGATTCACCGAGTCGGCCGAGCCGGCGAGGTCGAATGGGTTGTACCACTTTCGATGGTTCAACGGCGTGTTCACGTGCAGCTCGATCGTCGGAGCCAATCCTGTGATGAGCTTCGAGGCGTCGTTCGACTTGATGAAATAATAGCCGCAACCGATGTCGTTATACATCAGTGTCACGTCGTTGGTGCTGATCGGAAAGTCGAACGCACTGAAACCGTGAACATAAAAGTTTCCGTTGTTCCAGATAAAGCCGATGAACGGCTGCACGTAGGTCGAGTTCAGGCCGAACGTCCACGGCGCGCCTGCGAATCGGCCCGGCCCGGTCGGTGGAGTGATGGCCATTCCCACCGAAACGAGGCTGCCGGTCTGCTTGTTTTGTTCAAGAATGTATTTGGCGAAGATCGAGAGATCGCCCGTGGCTGTCGCGCCCGGAGTGTGAAAGCCTTTCAGTGTGCTCGTGCCGGCAAGGTTGTCGATCGGGAATCGCATGCCGACTGAGCCGTTGCCTTCGTTGAACGTCTTCTCAAAGCCCATGAAGTAACGCGAGGCGGTGATGTTTTTCACCGGTACCTGGAAGTCTCGATTGATATCTTGATTCACGTTATAATAGTTGTGAAAGCTGAAGAAAACGCGATCTTGAGGCCTCGGAGACATGTTTTCCGAAATCTTGAAGATCCGAACGCTCGGGTAGAAAAGTTGTGCGGCGCGGGGGCCTGGCGGTGGTGGCGGCGGAACCGTCGACCCCGGATTATCCCCTTTGGTCTGAGATGCTGTGAATCGGCCACCCGTGGCATTGAGCCGATAAGGGCTCATGTCGCCGATCATCGGGTTCGTTTCTTGCGATGAGCCGATCCCGCCTCCGAACCCTGGCCCACCCTCGGCCGTGGCTATGGCGACGGCCGCCGCGGCGGGATTCGTGGCTGGAGCGGCGGAGGCCGCGTCGGTTCCGGGTGTTGTCCCTGCCGGAGTCGAAGGCATTCCCGCCGCAATTCCGGAACCGGTGGCCGCGCCCGGATAGGGGGCGACCCCCGCTCGCGGTGTCGTGGGAGAGCCGACGATCCCCTTGCGAGGTGCGTTGAGCCTACCGAATAAGCCCTTACGCTCCTCCACGCCGTTGTCCCATTGGAACGGATTTCGGAGTTGCCCCACGTCCGGCATTCCCGATTGCGCCGAGGGGGCGATCATGCCCGCGGGCGACTGCGGTATCGCTTTGTGGTTCAACGGAGGCAAAGGGGGAAGTGGTGTCGGAGCCCGATTCGCGTCGTGTTCCAGAGGGATGACAACACGAGCATTCGGAAGCGGCGGCAACTCTAGATCTTCCGCATGTGTTGAGTGCATCTGCCAACAACAGGCGGCAAAGGTGGCCAGGATCAGGAGGACCGATCTCTTCTTCGCTCTCATGACGCCGCCCTCTCCACTTCCGGGACCGTCGTGAACCGGCCGGGGGGAACTGACACGCGAGGGCCGGGCCAGACCCACATAGCCCGCCGATACCTTGAGTATCGGTTGCCGGGATCGCGTGACTTGTGTCGAATCGCCAGATTTTGCCGATTCTATGGATTAGGGGCAAAAAACAATGGCGTTGGATGGGTTTAGAGCGGTTCACGAACGATGCGACGTCTCTGTCTGGAATCGAAAATGGAGGATGGCGAATGACTTATGGCGGATAAGGCAGATCCCGAACGGCAACTTAATTACTTCCATATGCGTGCACGTGTATCGTGAACCGCTCCAGATCACGTCAAACGTGTCCCAATGAGAACACGGCATCGTCGACGGGATGGTCAAACAGGCCGGTGCGGAGCCATGTGTTCCATCCGAGGCGGGGGCCGGGATCGTCGTGGGCGTCGAGTCGGCACCAGGGAACCTCAGAGGGTAAGAGCACGGGTTGGATGTCGAAATCGAGTTCCTGTCCCACATAAAATCGCGTCACCTGACAAAGGGGAAGGAGCCTTTCGCCATCGGGCATCAAGGATCGGAACTCATCATGGGTCAGGCCCGCGATACGCAGCCGAATCTTGCTCTGGATGTCCCACACCCGCTCGCCGATCACAAGATTGACTCCGAGTTGAGTGTTGCGGCCATCGGGGTCAAGAAGGCCGGGAAAAAAAGCGAGATCATCGCGATCGAGTGCTAGCCACTGGCCTTGTAGCTGCAAAACGGCGACCGACATCTCCAAGAATTCGCCGAGCAGACTTTCGAGCGCGATCGCTGAACGCGGGTGGTGGGCGAAGTGTCCCGCGTTGTATACGAACAGATCGTCGCTGACCGCGAGACGGTTGCGGAGGCCATTCGTTCCCAGACCGACAAAGCTGAAAAACCCGCGAGTGGCCATGTCAGACGGGCCTGTCGGGTCGTCGAGCCTTGAATGTTCAAATCCAAAGGGGAGACGATATTTCTCCCAGGCGCGAAAGAATAAGGAGATGAGCCTGTGATTAAACAGGTCGAAGAAATCGCGGAGGGTCGTGTCTTTTTCTTTGAGCCGGACCAGCATCATCTCGGTGTAATGGCGAGGAAGTACGCCTGCGGGACCGGTTAAACCAAAGAACGAAACGATCATCTCGGCCTGCGAATCCGTGGGCGTATCGATCTGGACAACCTCTCCGCCCGGGAAACTGAGAGAGGGTTGCGCGCGGAAGCGAAGCACCTCGCGACGGGGGTCCTCGTCTTGACCGACCCGGGCAAGCCTTGTCGACGGGCCCTCGCCCATCCGTTCTCGTTCGATATGCTCAAGCAAGCGAACGGCCTGGAAGAACTCGAACCGATCGGGCTCGCGCAAGAACACTTCGGTCAGGCCAGAATGTTTTCTCCGACCCTCGGGGGCCATCGGCGCAGCTCCTCTTTGCGTCCCTTGACGCGCGCGACCAGCTTTGAAAACGAGTTTGTGGTGCAGTATAAGCCAAGAAATCGTTCGATTACGCTGGCGAACAGGAAAAGTCCGCCCCCGGTGTACCGTTCATCGTCGAATTCGAGCGTGACCTCCAATCCTCGACAGAACGACACAGGCCCCCCGGTCTGAAGGCTGCCGACCACTCGCCGGCTCGAAGCGCTGAGAATCCCATCGATATGATTACGCGTCTCATCCGAATCCTGAAAATCGTAGAGCCGCAGAATCTCGCGCAAGGCTTCGGCCTTGGGGTCGTCGGTCAGCGAAAGATGGTTGAGCGAGAGGTGCGAGACAAGCCTCCAGAGGTATCCTTTGCGCGAGGGGAGACGCATCGTGCGCGTGGGTGCGACAAGGCAAGAAACGCGAGAGACGAAGCCTTTTCCCTCGCGGAGTTGAAGCCGTGGCTGGTCGCCGCCAAAGGGAAGATCGGACGCGAGGTCGCGGTTCAAACAGGTGGTCTCGACGTCCACGGTCCAGTCGGCCGGAATCGAAGGGCGGAAATCCAGATCGACGAGCGACAGGAAGACTTCGGTGCCTCGGTCGCCGAGTTCGGCGGTCCCCACGGCGGCTCGACGCGCGGAATGCCAGAAGGTCCGCGCTCCGCGTTCGCCGCGGGCTCGCGTGTGCTTGACCGAGTAGAAAGGCTGGAACTCGACCGGCTCGCCTTGTGGAGGCGTGGCGATCACCCGGTCGATCGAGTAAACCTCGTGCGCGAGGGGGAGCCGACGATCGGGCACAACCTGGTATTCCACGAAGGTTTGGTTGAGCGTGATCGGCTCGGCGCGTTGACGGTAAAGGTTCACAACAGGTGTGCATCCGAGCGGGAAGGTGTCGGCGTTGATGATCCGACCCAGCTCGGGGATCGAACGGTTGAAATAAAGGTAAAGATCGAGTTGCGAGCCCAGTCGCGAAAGCGTCTCAAGGGGCGGGAGCGTCACGTCGAAAAACAGGAATTTCTGAGGGAACGCGAAATACTCGGTCAAGAGTCGGTAGCCGACGAACGATCGAGGCGGGTAGGGGAGTAACCCCTCATCAAGTTCGAAGCCCACCGGACGGAGGCAATCTCTTCCGAGCTGCACGGGCTGGGGGTCGCGAGGTGATCCCGCGAGAGTCACGCCGAGCGTGTGGTTAAAGATCAGTTCATAAATTCGATAAGAATGCGGCTGCGCCTTGATGAAGAACCGGAGCGAACGAACGCCCAGATCCGAGACCTTCAGCTCTGCGGTTTGCACGCCGAGCGAGAGCCGCAAAACCGAGACCGCCGCCGCCGCGTGCGGCGAGGAGGGTGCCACAAAGGGAGCCTGGCTCAAGCCGGCCTGTTTGACTTCCAGGGGCCAGAGCGTGACAGGATAGCACGTCTGAAACTGGCAAGGCTCGCCATGGACGGGGTCGGACTCGATCTCGGTGTGGCGAGGAAG
>JAYVYS010000544.1:0-9154 GCA_043784005.1 Isosphaeraceae bacterium | reverse complement strand
CCCGACCACATGCGTCGCCACAAGGCGATGGTGGACCTTGTGACCGATGCCGCCAAACAAGGGAAAGTCTTGGCCGCGATTTGTCATGGACCTTGGATGCTTTGCTCGGCGAAATGTTTGAAAGGGAAGAAAGTCACGGGCTTCTTCGCGATCCGCGACGATGTCGAGAACGCCGGAGGAATCTGGGAAGACGCCGCGTGCGTCCGCGACGGAAACCTCGTGACCAGCCGCACTCCCGACGACCTCCCCGCCTTCATGCAGGGGATCTTCGCGGCGATGAGCGAGGGAAGTTGACCGATGAGGTGTGTACAGAGGCCTCTGATCGGCGCGGGTCTCCGACCCCGCCGACCTCGGGGGCTGATTCGACGCGGTCGGAGGCCCGCGCCGATCACCGCTTCCAGTCATCCACAATCAATCATCTCTCCCAATCTCTTTAACCTCAGTCACGACCACTCCCGCCGAGGTCGATGACACCGAATTTCCTCCGCCCGACGCTTTGTTCACGTTCTCGTCGATCGCGATCTTCGTGAGCGGCGTGCCATCCACATCTTTGCGGAGGAGCAGATAAATGAGGCTCGCGGAAGTCCAGAAGAAGCTGTAAATCCAGCTTCGCACGAGGATTGCAACGATTCCGATCCAGAAAGAGTGGGTGTGGAGGACGGTCGGCGAGACGTCGGGCTCGGCTCCATGATAAAGCGCTGAGACCAGTTTCGACGGCGCTCCGAAACTCAAACCCCATGCGGAGAGATGGACGACCAGCCTTGCGAAAACGTCCACAAAGATCAGGCCCGCGGCTCCGATCAGGAACGCCAACGCACCGTAACCGAGCAAGTTCCAGGGCCTCTGGCGCAGATAAGCATACGACCGGCTCAGCGCGTCGAATCCGTCTTCCGCCTGACACGCCACCGACGCCGGCATCATGGGCCAACCGACAGCTAGGCCGATGACCATCAATGTCAGAAGCAAGCCGCCGATCAAGGGCAGCAAGGCCAGCACTCCCGCGACGACCGAGCCGCCGGGAAGCCGGTAGAGCAGGCCGAAACCTGCCAGCAAGGTCGTGATCATGACGATCCCGAGGACCGGGATCAACGGGGCCCCGACCAGCGGAACCGCCTTACGCACCGCGAATCGAAGGGCGTTTCTCACGCCGACGCGCTCTCCCTGGACGAGTCCGACCACGGCCACCCGTGAAATCGCACCACCGATCAAGCCCCAGACAAGTACCGACCAAAATGCCGCCAGGACGGCGTGAACGAAGGCCCCGCCTCCGAGGTCGGACGGTTCGTCCATCGCTGCGAAAAAGGGGGCCATGATCAGTCGGGCGGGCTCGATCATCCACCAGGGGATCGACAGCAATGTATCCGGGCCGATCAGTTCCCGGGCCTCGAAAACGTCCGGCGTGATGCCGCTCGACGCCGGGAACGCACGGTCAAGCACTTGCCAGCCGCCGGACATGAGAAGCAATCCGATCGCGGCCAGGAACAATTTCTTGGGGTCGGCGGCCGCTCCAGGCGCGCGGAAGAGCCGGAGCCAGGGGAAGAGTCGAAGCCAGGAAACCTCAAAGAGCGGCGTGGTGTTCGGATCGTCGGCCATTCGTGTTGCCTTTCCCTGGTCGTTTCTCGGATCGTTCCGGTCGGCCATTGGTTCCTGCTTCTCAAGGGACGATACAAGTCAACAAGGCCACCTCGCCGGATCGCGGCTCGACGTCGCAAAGACCGACCGAGGCCGGGATCAAGACCGTGCGACCGAGCGCGATGGGGGTCCGTTCCTGTTCATAGCAGAGGTCGGCCTCGCCACCCAGACCGATCACGATCGTGAAGCGATCCGCCGCGCCGATCCGCGTCGGTTGTCGAATTCGCAAGCGTTCAAGCGCGAAGTAATCACAGCGCGATAGGCGTTCCCGAGTTCCAACCCCATCGGGCAAATTGATTGCGATCGGCGAAATCGGAGAAACCGGTCCCGCGTCGAAATCGGTGGCTTCAAGAGCCTGTGCGATGTGGAGTTGGCGAGGCTTGCCATCAGGCCCGACCCGTCCCCAGTCGTACACGCGGAAGGTTGCGTCCGACATCTGCTGGATCTCCGCCAGAACGACCCCGGCGCCGATCGCGTGTACGGTTCCGGCGGGGATCATGATGCAGTCTCCGGCCTTGGCGTCGAACCGGTGCAGCAAAGGCTCCACCGCATTCGACGCCAGCGCCTCGGCGAATTTTTTCCGGTCGACGCCGGTCTTGAGCCCCGCGTAAATCAGGCTTCCGGGCTCGGCATGGACGATCACCCAGGTCTCGGTTTTGCCGTTATCATTGGCGAGCCTACGACCGAGCACATCATCAGGATGAACCTGAACCGAAAGGACATCGTTGGCGTCCAGAAATTTGACGAGCAAGGGGAACTGATCGGGTTTCACCCGCGATCGGCCTTTGCCGAGAAGGTCGTTACCGCTTTCATGAATTAGGGTCCGAAGTCCTGTCCCGGCGAGTGGCCCGGCGTTAACGCGACTGACATCTTCGCCGTGGTCGGAGATCTCCCAGCTTTCCGCGTACGTGTCACCCGGTCCGATCGCCTTGTGCAGAATGTTCCCGAGGCGTCGTCCGCCCCAGATGAGCGACTTGAGAATGGGTTTGAAGGTCAAGGGGTACAACGGGACAATGGGCATGGCGACGGTCCTCGTCGTCTCGGAATCCAGCGCGAGTTTCCTCCCGCTTCGTTCTTAAAATCGCGACTTTATTAAACGCCCGGACACGATTGCTGTCCACCCGAGTCTCTTATCACCCCGAGCCGCTCCGTTCTCATTCCCTGAAGGAAAAATCTGGATTCAAGCCACGAGCGTCGAGATGAGAATTGGAGGCCTGTAACAGAGGCCTCAAACTTCGCCTCTGGGATCTCGACGATCCGAGCACGTCTTTTGATTGCCCGCTGAGACGGAAACAGCACGGGTAGGCCACAGTTCCGTCTGGCGTGGAAGACCGCGTGCGCTGTAACCTGGACGTTTCGCCGAACGTGGTTATCGGTTGTGCCGACTCGGTTGGCCCTGGTCGTGTTCGGATTGACAGGACAGGGTGGTCGGCCTAGCATGCCGCGTCCTTTCCTCGCCCAACGGGCTTGAACGCAATGAGGTAAGGGGCTCGCTCCATGGCGAATCTGTTGAAAAAAGACGAACTCGAGTCGTACCGCACGATCTTGCAAAGCATTCGCGCACGGCTCCGTGGCGACCTCGATCAGATGACCGACGAAGCACTTCGGCGGACCCAGCCTGAGTCGTCAGGGAATTTGTCGAACGTCCCGTTGCACATGGCGGATGTCGGCACGGAAAATTACGATCAGGAATTCACCCTGAGCCTGATCGAAAATGAGCAGGCGACGCTGGAACAAGTGCAGGACGCATTGGGCCGGGTCGAGCAGGGAACGTTTGGCCGGTGCATGGAGTGTCGGGAGCCAATCGCGAAAGCACGGCTTCAGGCGTTGCCGTACACGAAACACTGCATCCAGTGCGCTCGCAAAATGGAGAGCCGTGCATGATGGAAGCGGGCGCGATCAAGGATTCGGACACGGAATTGTCGAGCGTGGGCCTTGGGCGATGGATCCTTTTCTGGACGATCGCGCTGGGCGGCATGGCGTTTGACCTCACGACCAAGGCGATTTGCTTCGAGAGGATCGGTCCTCCTGGATCGCGCCCGGTCGCCGTGATCTCGAACGTCTTGGAGCTGCGCACCAGCTATAATCGGGGAGCGCTCTGGGGTCTTGGCGCGAGCATGCAGTATAGCCACCTGATCTTCGCGGGGCTCTCGATCGTCGCCGCCTTCGGAATCTTCTTCTGGCTATTCATCCGCAAGGCCGCGGCCGACTGGCGACTGACCTCCGCCCTTGCTCTGATCATGGCCGGGGCGCTGGGAAACTGCTACGACCGCCTCGCGTTAGGGCAGGTCCGCGATTTCGTGCATTTCCACGTGGACTCGATCGGCTTTGATTGGGCCATCTTCAATTTCGCCGATAACATGCTGGTGGCCGGGGCCTTGATTTTGATGCTGCTAGCGCTGCGGCCTGAGTACCAGACCGCGAACGAGTCGAACCACGAGACCGTGGAATCCGCCTAACGCCTCGTTCCATGCGGATCCCACGGGTCCGGTACGGTCCGCGATCGCGGCTGAGGTTTTTTGTGCGCTGACGGCCGAACCTCGAAATGACGCACCTCGATCGTCACGACCCCTTGTTGGTCGCATGCTCCATCAGACCTAAAAAAAGACTCTGACCGCATCCCGATTTACCCGCCGTGAGGCTCAACGTGCGCTTATTTCAAAGGGTTGTCCCGATGTTGCGACCTACGTTCCGGGTCGCCGGTTGTTGGCTCGTACTGACGCTGATGACTCCCGCGTTCGCCCAGCAGGCTCCTGCGCCGAGTGGCGAACTTGCCCGTTTCGTGCCCTCAAAAAATTTGATCATGTATGCGCAATTCGACGGCGTCGATGCCCATGCGCCCGCATGGCGCGCGACCGCCGCCTACAAACTCCTTAACGAAACGACCCTTGGCGCACTGGTCAAAGACCTCGGCGCACAGGGGATCGATTACCAACGCCTGCGGGCGGGACAGCCCCTCATCGGTGTCAGATCGATCGAGGCGATGGAGCGACTCGCCCGACAGGGGTTCGTTGTTGGCGTCACCCGTGCGAAACTTCCGGCAAGACCAAGCCCCGTGATCGCGATCCGAGGCGGAGCGAAACCTGAACTCCGAGGCATGATCGACGAAATCCTCCTTGCCTTCGCACCTCCAAAAACGGAGCCGACCGCGAGTCGCAAACGGGAGCGAACCGTCACCGTCTTCGGCGCAGGCGATCCAGCGATGGCCGTCTGGAACGAGAACGGCGACGCGGTGATTTGCGACGCGAATCGGGTCGACGAAATTCTTGATGTGATCGACGGCAAGCAGCCAAGCGCGGTGACAAGTACGATCCGAACAGAACTCCTTAAGTCGAAATCCTCATTTGATGTTCTCGGGCTGGCATTTCTCGACGTGTTGGCGATGAAGCCTCTTCCCGCTGAGGCGACCAAACTCGGCCTTGATGGATTGAAGCGCGTTGAGTTTCGATTCGGGTTTCAAAACGACGCCTTAACGAGTGTGTTGCGGGTCGTCGCTCCGGCTCCGAGAACCGGAATTCTCGCGCTGATCGATCAACCTAGCTTCAACCTGACCAATCTGCCGCCGCTTCCCGCGGGGCTCACGAATTTCACAGCGCTTTCGGTGGATCTGGGAAAGACATTTGATCGTGTGATCGCGATGGTGAATGCAAGTGATCCCGCGACTTCGGAAAAAGTCGCGACGTTCGAGAAAAACGTCAACGGGATGCTGAAAATGGACCTACGACGCGACTTACTCGCTCACCTCGGGCCAGAGGTCGTCACCTACGACCAGCCCACAAAAGACGCCAGCGGAGCCAAGATCCCTTATATCAACATGGTGGTCTCGATCCAGACCGACGACGCGGCGGCGGTGAGCAAAGCGCTCGTGCCCTTAATGGAGCTTGCGAATCGGCAGCTCGCGGCGTTGGGTCGAGGAGCGCCTTCCCCCTCATTCCAGAAGATTGATGGCAAGCGAACGGGTTATCGACTGGCGATTCCTGACGGAATATTGCCCCCCGGTCCGTTCGGTGATATCGAGCCGACGGTGATCGTTGATAAGAATCGCCTCGTCATCGCCATGACAGCCAAGGTGACCGAAGAGGCCCTGGCGCTCGCGGAAGGTAAAGGCGAGCGCTGGAAGCCCGTGGGGCCCTTGGTCGCGATGGCCGCGCAACTCCCCAAAACAATGTTCATGCTTAGCGTCAATGACCCACGTGACACCTTCCCACAACTCATTGCCGGGCTTCCCACCATCATCGAAGGCGTGAACGCCGCGCAGGCTCGGGCCCTTCCGCCCAACGCCCGGCAGCGCGGACTCGTCGCTCCACTCAACAATGTCGCGATCAAGATTGATAACGCGATCGTTCCCAGCGCCGAGGAACTCTCTCGAAGACTCTTCCCCGGCTCCTTCGCCATCACGACCGACGATGAAGGTGTCAGCATGTTGACGCGCGAGGCGCTACCGAACTTCACCTCGCCGGCAACCTCGGGAGTGATGATCGCACTCTTGCTTCCCGCCGTTCAAGCCGCGAGGGAAGCGGCGCGCCGCGCTCAGTGCGTGAACAACTTGAAGCAGATCGGCCTTGCGATGCATAACTACCACGACACCAAGAACATCTTTCCCCGCCCGTTCCTTGACAAACAGGGAACACCCTTGCTGAGCTGGCGCGTGGCGATTTTGCCTTTTCTCGAACAACAAGATCTTTATAACAAATTCAATCTCGATGAAGCCTGGGATAGCCCGCACAACAAGGCATTGCTCAAGGAAATGCCCTCGGTTTTCGCATGTCCTTCAACCCCGAAAACCGAGGAATTCACCACGAGTTACCAGACATTCACAGGTAATGGAGCGATGTTCGACGGCAAACAAGGCAGCCGCATCGCCGAGATCACCGACGGCACCTCGAACACAATCATGGTCGTCGAATCCAAGGACGGCGTTCCCTGGACGAAACCCGACGACTTGAAGTTCGACCCGGCGGATCTCAAGCCTCTGAACGGAGCAAGCGCGTTCCATCCCGGAGGATTCGACGCATTGTTCGCCGATGGCTCCGTTCGATTCATCAAGACGGTGATCAACCCGAAGGTCTGGCACGCGCTGATTACCAAATCAGGCGGTGAAGTGGTTGGGCAAGATGCCATTCCTTGACATCTCGAAGCTCTCTCTTATGAGAAATCCGGACATCATCATGCGATTATGTGAACCGTCTCGCGGCGTGGTTCGTGTTTTCGTGACCTTCATGGTCCTTTCCTTGTTCGCGGGTCTTGACGATTCGTTCGCCGCGGCCCCCACGAAAAACGAACGCGCCCCGTGGACGGTGTCAAGGATGGTCGGCACTCCCGAACCACCCCCGCCCTATGCGACCGAGCTGGCTTTCCCTCGATTGAAGTTCGAGGCCCCGATCGTGATGGGTGTCGCGAAAGGGATCGACCGACTGTTTGTCGGTGAGTATGGCGGCAAGGTCTATTCGTTCCCGAAAGATCCCAAGCAAGCGAAAGCCGACCTGGCGATCGACCTTTCCAAGCGGCCGCAAGGATTCGAGGCGATCTATGGGCTGGCATTCCATCCTCGCTTCGAAACAAATCACTTTGTTTACCTCTGCTACATCACAAAAAACGACATCCCCGAGGGGACCCGCGTCTCTCGGTTCACCATGGAAATGACCGACCCGCCGCGAATCAACCCCGAGAGCGAGAAGGTGATCATCACGTTCCCGTCGGGAGGCCACAACGGCGGTTGCCTTGCCTTCGGGCTTGATGGATTTCTTTACATCTCCACTGGCGATGCCGAAGTCCCTTCTCCTCCCGACCCGCGCGATACGGGCCAAGATATCAGCGACCTGCTTTCTTCGATTCTGCGAATTGACGTCGACCACGAGGAAAAAGGCCGGGGCTACCGGATTCCCGCCGACAACCCGTTCGTCGGGCTCGCGGGGGCTCGACCCGAGATCTGGGCCTACGGGTTTCGGAACCCCTGGAGGATGAGCTTTGATCGGCTCAACGGTGACCTTTGGGTGGGTGATGTGGGGTGGGAACTCTGGGAGCTGGTTGATCGCGTCGAGCGTGGCGGCAACTACGGTTGGAGCGTCGTGGAAGGTCGTCAGCCTGTCCACCCCGAGGGGCGTCGCGGGCCGACACCGATTCTCCCTCCAACATACGAGCATCCCCATTCCGAAGCCGCCTCGATCACCGGCGGCTACGTTTACCGAGGTTCGCGTCTACCCGACCTCGTCGGTGAATACGTTTACGGCGACTACCAGAGTGGCAAGGTGTGGGGCCTGCGACACGACGGTAAGAAAGTGACGTCGCATCGGGTGCTGGCCGAAACGTCCCTCGCATTAGTCGCGTTCGGCGAAGACGCCGCGGGCGAACTCTACCTCATCGATTACGAGCGTTCTAAACAGATCCACAGACTTGTGCCTAACTCCGCTTCAAGCCGATCGAACCAAGAGTTTCCGCGATTGCTCAGTCAGACCGGTTTATTTACATCCACACGTGATCACACCCCCTCATCCGGCGTCGTTCCGTATTCCATCAATGCCGCGCTCTGGTCCGACCACGCGACCGCGGAACGGTTGGTCGCCCTTCCCGGGACGTCGCGTATCGAAAGCACCGAGAACGGGATCTGGCAACTTCCCGAGGGGGCCGTCCTGGCACGGACGGTTGCAATGGAGATGGAGCGTGGGAACGCGACCAGCCGCAAGCGAATCGAAACGCAAGTCCTCCACCTCGAAGCGGGAAGCTGGCGGCCATACACTTATACGTGGAACGACGACCAAATCGACGCGACCCTCGCCCCGCCTGAGGGCGACAGCAAGGTCCTCAGCATTCGCGATACGGAAGCGCCCGGCGGGCTGCGACGGCAGACGTATCGCATCCACAGTAGAGCCGAATGCGTCTTATGTCATAACCCTTGGGCCGAGAAGAAAACGACGATTTTCGGTCGACAATCGGCGTCACCCTTGGGTCTGACGACCGCGCAGCTTAACCGTGACACCGCTCACAACGGCGGAGACCTCAATCAGCTCACATGGTTTGAACAACTTGGCCTCTTCTCCAAACCCCTGAGCGCCAAACCCGAAGCATTGACGCGCGCGACGGACCCCTACGACGAATCGGCAGATCTCAACTTACGTGCGCGTACTTATCTTCAGGTGAATTGCTCACACTGTCACCAGCATAACGCGGGAGGAGCGGCCACGATCTGGCTCTCTGACGATTTGACTTTGGAAAAGATGCAGGTGCTTGGTATTAAGCCCGCGCAGGGGACATTCGGCATCACCGACGCTTGTGTCATCCGGCCGGGAGACCCGGCAGGTTCGGTCCTGCAATACCGGGTCGCGAAACTCGGTGGAGGCCGGATGCCGCGCGTCGGTTCAAACGTCGTCGATGAACGCGCGGTCGCCATGATCGGGGAATGGATCAGGCGAATGCCGCACCCCAAGGCCAATGAGTATCCCGCACCCGATTCCACCGAAGCCCAGGCATTAAACCGGCTCGAATCGAACGACAATCGCGAAGCCGCACAACGCCTCGCGGACCT
>JAYVYS010000543.1:0-3608 GCA_043784005.1 Isosphaeraceae bacterium | reverse complement strand
TTGATCCACAAGTGATAAAAGTTTAATCGCTCCCACATCTCAGCGCTGATCACTTCACGAATGATCCGCGCGTTCTCTCTCGCCGCCCCCAGGCTAGAGGCGATGCTGCTGGGATTCTCTGTATCCCACGTCATGAAGTTTTGGACGGCCTCGCCGTCGGAGGTCTCTTTGAAATCATGGATTCCACTAATGATGAGTAGTGGATTCCATTGCTGTTCCATGGGGACGTCGAAGTCCAGAAGCAGCGATTGATTGACCTCGAGAACGCGCGCGGTATTCTCGGCCCGCTCGAGGTACTTGCTCATCCAATAGCAGTGCTCGGCGACCCGCGAGATCATATCCCGTTCTCCAAGACCCAGGTGTCTTTGCTGCCGCCCCCTTGGCTGGAATTCACCACGAGCGACCCCTTCACCAGCGCGGTACGGGTCAGGCCGCCGGGCAAGACCCACGTTGATGTGCCGCTGACGATATAAGGGCGAAGGTCGACGTGCCGAGGCGCTGGGCCTTCATCGGTCCAGGTCGGGCAGGTCGAAAGCGTGACCACCGGTTGGGCGACATAGTTGCGCGGGTTCGCTTTGATCTTCGCCGCGAACTCAATGCGCTGTTCCTTGGTCGATGACGGACCCATCAACATCCCATAACCGCCCGACTCGTTCACGGCCTTGACCACAAGCTCTTCCATATGCTCAAGAGTGTAAGCCATATCGGCGGGACGCGCGCAGATATAAGTCGGTACGTTGTGCAAGATGGGTTCTTCAGAGAGATAGTAGCGGATCATTTCCTCGACGAACGGGTAGATGGCCTTGTCGTCGGCGATGCCGGTCCCCACGGCGTTGGCCAGGGTGACGTTGCCCGCGCGATACGCGGAGAAGAGGCCGGGAACACCCAGCAGGCTATCGGGTCGAAACGCTTTGGGGTCGAGGAAATCGTCGTCGAGGCGGCGATAGATCACATCCACGCGCTGGGGGCCGTGGGTGGTCTTGAGGAAGACGCGGTCGTCGTGAACGAAGAGGTCTTGGCCCAAAACAAGTTCAATGCCCATGTGTCGAGCAAGGAAGCTATGTTCAAAATAGGCGGAGTTGTAGATGCCCGGCGAGAGCAGGACGACGCAGGGGTTGTCTTGGGCCGCAGGAGGGGCCACCGAGCGAAGAGCTTCGCGGAGGCGCTGGGGATAGTCTTCGACGCGGCGGACGCGGAATCGTTGGAAGAGGCGAGGGAACACCTTCTTCATCACGACCCGGTTTTCCAGGACGTAGCTCACGCCCGAGGGGGTCCGGCCGTTATCTTCAAGGACAAGAAACTGGCCGTTGACGTCCCGCACAAGATCGGTGCCGACGACATGGAGGTACTGGTTTCCGGGGGGGTCGAAACCCACCATCTCCGGCCGATAGGCCTTGGATTCCAGCACAAGCTGTTCGGGGACGATGCCATCCTTGAGGATCTTGCGGTCATGATAGACGTCATGAAGGAAGAGGTTGAGCGCCCTGATTCGCTGAACCAGACCCGCCTCCATCGGCACCCATTCCTTGGCCGATACGGGTCGTGGAATCAGGTCGTACGGGAAGATCTTTTCCGTGCCTCGACGGTCGGCGTAGACCGAGAAGGTGATTCCCTGGTTGATGAAGACAATATCGGCATTGGCGCGGAGCTGCTGGAATTCGGTAACGGTCAGCGATCCGAGTCGTTCCGCGAGCGTCGCACAGTGGCTGTGGGGACGATCGGTGTCGGCGAAAAGCTCGTCCCAGGCAGTCAGATGGCGCTGGTAGCCGTCGAAGAGCATCCGCTCGGCCAAGGGGGGCAAAGGCCCTTGCCCTTGCGACTGGCTCTGAGATTGAGACGGGGACAGATTCGTCCCCGGAGCGAGCGGCGGCTCCGACTGCGGATTCATGGTCTGCATGCTCCGTCACCCTGCGGTTGTCAGGGCCCTCTCGACTGCGTTCCGTCGGCCTTCACGGTTTCTCGGGGCGGTCGTCATCCCATGATCGTCTCTTGCGCGCGGCGATCAAGACGGCAGCGGGTCTTGCGAGACACATCGCTTATCAACGAAAAACGGGTGGCCTCAAGATCGAGGATTCCCCTGGCTTGGCAATTCAGGCAAAACGACACCACGCGCCTGATCCTCACCCTCGTCTAAGGGTTAGAGAATCTGCGCGGGGGCGAGCAAGCTCGACTCCGAAAAGAGAGGGGGATCAACCGAATCTACGGAAACGAAACGACCCAAACCACTTTGGTTGCAACTCCCGTACCTCGATTCTCGCGATTGCCGTAAGCCCCTTGACCAAAAACGTTTCGATCACCGTCGGTCGACCGTGACTCGGCACGCGACATGGTATCTGCCCAAAAACCGAGCAGCCTCTGCCCCGGGGTTGTCATGGGGCGAACACGTTTGATGGAGGGAAGCGAAGAGACTGAGTTTGGGAGAGGTCGAGGGCCCGAGTAGGCCCGGTGAGAAGGCGGGGCTGGAATCTAGAGATGCGAGTGACGCGATCAAAGGCGAAATTTTAAAGGCCTGCGAATCCCGCATGAACGTCTATCGGATCAATGATCCTTCATCGGTGCGGCTCGCTTCGACGGCCAGCGGCGGTGCGAGGGCTCTGCCCACCGCGGCCCCAAGCGCGACCGCCAGCACGCCCACCGCGACGCTTCCGATCAAGTAGACGAGCATCCTGCCCACGGCTCCTCGCTCCCAGAGTGTGAGCGCTTCGAGCGAGTAGCTCGAAAAGGTTGTATATCCCCCGAGGAAACCGACCACCCAAAAGAGCCTCGCGTAGGGATGCGGCAACCATCGCAAAAGCAGAGCCGTCACCAACCCGATCGCGAAAGAGCCCGTGACGTTGATGGTGAACGTCGCCCAAGGGAAGCGCGGATCGGCCCAGCGGTCGATGGTCACCGACAACCAGTACCGGGCATTGACCCCCAGAACGCCTCCCGCCGAGAGGAGGATGATCCTTACCCAGACCTGCACTCGCACGCCTTCCGTCGGTCTTTGGAGTCTTCGGAACTCGCCGCGCAGACACTCCACAGGAGACTTTTTTAGGCTCAAAGCGCTCGCGAGGTCAAGACCTCTTATTCGTGACGCAAGTCACAGAGGTTCGGAAGTGGAAACATGACCTCGACCTCGCTATCGATCAAATACCAAGACCCGCATTCAGAACAGGTTCCCAGCAACTGGTCAGGACGTTCTCCGTCCGGTTGGTGTCGGTCCAGCGGTATCTGACAACGAACACAGAGAATTTCATTCAAACATTCGATTTGAATCAACTCCAAGCATGTGATAGTCGACTTCATCGTTCAAACTCCACTTGACGCCTCTGCATTCCTCTTGATAAAGACGCACAACAACGCCATACTTAGCGACGCAAGGGACTTCTTCGGAGAGTGGTCATTCAAAAAAGAGAACCTAAATTCTTCGGATTGGACATCCCGTTCACGAAGTGATTCTTAGTGGGACGAGGGAGGAATCGGCGATGATCCTTACCGAGAGGAATGAGGCACCAAGACGACGATTGTTCCGCGGCACAGGGCGATCGAGCCCAATCATCTCGGCAGGAAGGTTTGTAAGTCCGTTTATCCGCTCGAACTCATCTTGGGAACCGACCGAATCGAGA
>JAYVYS010000542.1:0-7774 GCA_043784005.1 Isosphaeraceae bacterium | reverse complement strand
GAAACAACCGACCCTCTGGACCGACAAGGACTAGGCCTTTGGCGGAATCACCCTTGATCGTGTCAAGATTCAGAGGGCCGGAGAACGCAAGGGTGATTCCCGTCGGCCTTGGGTCGAGAGGGTCGGCGTGATCAAGAATCGAACCCAGGAGTCGGGTCGCCGTATCAGCCGGATCGACGATGAGGTTCAACTGAAAGCCCCCGCTACCTTCGGCGAAGGGCAGCGTCCCGGGTTGCCCTGATACGGGATCATAGCCCCCGGACGTGCCGGGGATGTTTCCTTGCCCGGATACGCCGACATAATAGGTCCCGGCGTCGAGGCCCTCGAAGAGGAAAGGATTGCCGTCGCTCAATTGTCGGCCTCGGTTGGCCGAGGCAATCACATTTCCGCCGCTGTCGAACAGGGTCAATGTCGTCGTGAGGGGGAAGTCGTTGATGATCTCAGTACCGAGACGCCAGTGATGACCGGCCGGCAGCGAGAATTTGTAGAGTTTGACATCGCTCGGGGTGTTCGCCAGGTCGAGGAAACCGGTGGTGGATCGCTCACCGCCGCTGCTCGATCCGCGACTCGTCTGCGCCGGGAAGGAAGCCTGCACCGGACGCCCGAAAACTGGACGATCGACAAGGGAACCGAGGTCGATCGCGTCGGCCAGTGTGACCCCCTGAGCGGCGATTTCGAAGCGGCTTACCGCCTCATCCAGACCAGAGTTGTTGACTAACGATCCATCAGTGTAAGCCAGCATCGAGTTGGCATCGATCGCCAGGCGATATTCGCCTGCGGGCAGAGAGGTGCCAAGAGTCGCGCTGAATTGCGTGCCTGAGGGATCGAGTGTTTCGTAGGGTGGGTCGCCCTGCGCGTCCGCATAAACCCACTGCCCGCCAACGAAATGCTCAATCCTGATATCAAAGAAACCGAGCGAGCCGGGGTCGACGGGATTCGAGAACGTGACGGAAATGGAAGTAGGCGATTTCGCGATTGTCGAGCCGGAGACCGGATCGGTCGCGACGATCGTCAGATTGCCGGAAGGATCGGAAGAACTCGACTCGAAGGGTATGACGTGAGGCGCGAGCATCGTCGCGAAGATGTCGCTTCCCGAGGTCGTCGAGAGTGCGAGACGAGACTCGAGCCGCTCAAGTGAGGGACGGCAACGACCGATTGTCCGCTGCGGCGGTATCAAGATGCAACTCATGATGCGTCACCAGTCATCTCTCGAACGAGTCGCGACACGCCCGTCGCAACCGTAAGTGCCGGCCGGAGCGCGAACGCGCCCCGGCCTTATGATCTCGGTCCGATCCCCGGACCGACGAGACGGTTCGATCCGGTCTTTAATGACCGCGCCTGATCTTCAAGGCGGTCGACTGTTGTTGACTTAACACCCCGGTTGCGACAGCCGACACGGACTGTCCAGCGCGAACATTGCTTTGTTGAGCGGCGGAATCGGAGGGATGGTGATGCGCTCCTTTGTGATGGTGACCCTTGGGCTTGTGTGTTTCCCCTGACGCCGGAGGAGTGCCGAGGATGGTCCCGCCCGAAGTATCGGACGGGTTCGCAGACTCCTTGCCTGAATGGGTCGGGGCATGTGAGGGACGAACTGTGAAATTGTCGCCGAATGCGGTAAGTGTGCCGATCTGGATCACGTATCCCAAGAAATGATTCAGGTCCGTGGTCGCCTTCGGGATGTTCGAGGTGGCCAGGTCGATCGAAAGGGCGAACAGAGCCTTGTAGGGTGCTGAAGAGGTATCCCCGGAGTTTTTGAGAATGTCAAGGAGTTGGGATGTATCCGTGGTAAGCGTCTTGATCGCCGCGGACTGGTTCGTGTTGATCTGCATCAGTGCGAGCCTCATCTCGGCCGCGTCTGTGGCGATGATTGGACTGGTTGTCGATTGCGAGATCGAACCACCACCCAGGTCGGTAGTGGCGGCCACCGCGGTGTAAGCTGGCGCGATCGGTGATTGGGTCGCGGTCCCGAAGTTGACGAGGAGTCCGTAGGCACCCGTGGCGCCGGGAGAGGTCGCGGGAGCAGCCTTAAGGTAAAGACCTTGTCCGGGCGTTACCCCGATAATGGTCACGGTGGCGTTGCCGCCAAAGTTGGTAGACGAGTAGTTCTGCGCGATGAAGACTTTCGCGCTGTTGTAAACCGCGATTCGGGGGTTCACCATGCTGAGGCCGGCCCCCTGCATGGTCACGGTCATCGACCCTGTCGTATTCGCCGGCGCGGTCACATAGAACCAATCTTGGTCTAAAGTCCCCGCCATGCTGAGATTGCCCAACGAAACCTGCCCGTTCAGGGTCAGCAACGACGTGATGTTGGTCGCGCTGTTGATCGTTGTGTTCGTGTCGGTGTCAGTGGGAGTGGTCCCGTACACGGCCTGGATACCGGAGATATCGTCGGCGGTCGGGGACTGGCGCAGCCCCTGGTAATAGGGATACATATCCGCGGTGGAGACCGAGGAATGAGCAAGCCCCAACGCATGCCCCAACTCGTGAATGGCGACCGTCTGAAGGTCGTAGTCGGAATTAAGGTGGAAGGAGTAGTACGAGTTCAAAACAACATCGCCGGCAAGTGACCCGCCGTTGGACTTCGGTGGCAAGAACGCCGACGCGAGCACACCGTTGTTTCCCTGATTGGCCATCGCGATCCGAATGTCGCCGAAATTTGGATCGCCTTGTTGGTTGCCGGTGCCGCCGAGATCCGCGCCGTTGTCAGAAACCTGCGCCATGTTGATATGCGCGTTTGTCGACCAGTACGCGGCCGATTTCTGAAAGGCGAGTTGCCATGCCGCCGTGGTTCCTATGGAATTCAAAGTCGAGGTGAGATTACTTAAAAGTCCACCAATATTGGTTCCGTCCGGCACAAAGCTGAACGTGACGCGAACCGGGTACGTCCAGGCGTCTCCAAGCGTTGCGTATAGAAGTTTACGTTCTTCCAAGCCCTCAAGGACGGGCCGGAGTTTGCGGCGGACGGTCGTTTTCGCCGAGCCGTCCTTCGATCGATTGAGGATTCTCAACATGATCCAGCTCCCAAGGTGCACGTTCTAATGGAACAATAGGCTTTGATTCACGGAGTTTCGCGTCGTCCTTCGAAAGCGAGTGGTCCTGGTGTTTTCTAGACAACAGTCCTTGCCCCCGAAGCGGCCGGACCGCCGAACAGCGTGATCCGAAAGTTGAAGCTAGGATGTCTCCCGGCCTCGAACGGCGTCTGTGGCGAAATGCCCGCGCGGCTGTTGCAAAAAAAAACCGTGGGGGCGCTTTCATCAAGAGAAGCCGTCGCGAATACCTAAGCGGCGCGTTTCCGGCAGCGAGGGATGGATTTCTCGTTACAGAGATGCAAAGATTGGGAGCATGAATCCGACCAGGCCATAACAGGCCAGACAGGGTGTCCATTTTCGGATATCTTTTCGGTTGATTCGGTGTCGATCCGAGCGGGGACACCGTCGTCATGTCAAAATCAACAAACGAGTCGGAATACCCGATCGCCGCCGTATCGAAACTTACGGGCGTGAGTTGCCATGCGCTCCGCGTCTGGGAGCGGCGTTACGGATATCCGGTTCCAAGTCGGTCGGCTTCCGGTCACCGCCGCTACGGGCACGAACAGGTGCTGACGCTTCGAAAAATCACCGAACTCGCGCAACACGACGGCCGACCGATCAGTGATTTGATCGCCGACGCCAAAGACGGCAAAATCTTTGTCGAACGGGAAGAGACTCTCGGCACGGATGATTCGATCGCACCCGAACACGCAGTCGCCGACTTCTTGGAATGCGTCATTGAAGGCGATTTTGCCAACGGAGATCGCGCGTTCGAACGCCTACGCGTCAGCTTGGGCACCGACGAACTGATCGCGCAGGTCGTCGCACCCGCATTGACGGAGACCGGAGAACGTTGGTTTCGTCGTCGATGCGCTGTCTATCAAGAGCGTTGCGTTTCCGGATATCTGCGACGCAAGCTCGACGCGATGATCGAACACGCGCGGGCAGAGAATTCCACGCCAAAACATACCGTTCTCATCGGCGCGGTTCAGGGAGACCGTCATGAAGGAGGCGTACTCATCGCAAACCTCCTGCTTGAAGCCGCCGGGTGGCAGGTCATCAATCTCGGCGTGGATTTACCGGTCAGCGAATTCGCCCGCGCCGTCGAACACCTTCGTCCCAATGCACTGGCTCTTTCCTTCGTGCTTTCACGAAACGTCAATAAACGCTTTGAAGAATTGTCGAAGATCAAGGACCTCCCAGTTTTCGTGGGAGGTCGAAGCATTTTAAATTACCAAGGTTTGGCCAAACGCTACGGCTTGATTCCGGTTCCAGGTCCGATAGGGTCCGCGATCGAGCAGATGGCGCGAGAATATCACTCATGGCAGTCGAAGTATGCCGCGGTTCAGAACGCACATCACATTTGAGCGACCTCCGTCTCCAGTGAATTTGTCGTCACCTTTCCTCATTCGATAAGGCCTCACGCCAAATGCGAATGCGGCGGCGACCTCCCGTGAGGAAGGCCGCCGCCGCATGTGATCCTATCGCCTTTTCAGTTATCCATCCAAGGACATAGGTTCGACGGATTGAACCAGGATTAGTATTGGCCGGAGCTTTTCGCCGGAGCTTGGGGTGCCGGAGCAACCTTCGCCGGGGCTGGAGCCTGAGGAGCCGGGGCGATCTTGGCCGGAGCCTGAGGAGCCGGGGCGATCTTGGACGGGGCCTGAGGAGCCGGGGCAACCTTGGCCGGAGCTTGAGGAGCCGGGGCAACCTTGGCCGGAGCTTGGGGAGCCGGGGCAATCTTGGCCGGGGCCTGAGGAGCCGGGGCAATCTTCGCCGGAGCCTGAGCGGACGGATACTCGGTGTTGTGGAAACCGAGTCCTGAAGCGCTCATGGCGATAAGCAGAACCGCACTGGTCATCGCGATGTCCTCTGTATTCGTGAGCTGGTCGGTCGACGTCTCGATCGAGTCGGTGAGCAGACAATCCCCAGATGGTTCGGCTAGGCCGTTGCCTAAACATCGTCCCTTACCAACACCATCGCCCTTGTCGAGGGGTCTCGCCGTGCGAACTCATGAAGTTCTCAACGACAAATCCTTGTCCCCAACACACAACGGGGACTCGTGTCACGTTGGCCTCAGGGCGTTGGCGGAAGCACCGGGTAGTCATCTTGGCTGTCCCGGCACTACACCCCAGGGGTGGCCATGGTTGGTTATCGGCATCGGAACCCTGGTCGTTCAGAAAGTCTCGCGAAGACTGAGAATTTGAAAAGCCTGGGAGGTTCTAGGGGGTTTTCCGCGCCGTGCGATTCTGGGCGAACAACCGCTCCTTTTTCCGCGATGCGTGAGAGGCCGGGAAGCCGAACCAATTTGGGGTATCGAGCAGAGGGTGCGCCTTGACTCCCGCCGAAGGCACAAAGGACGATGTGTGTGCTAAGGATGTGTCACACGGGGCAGGAGCGCGAAATCAATCTTCCGTAAGTTTGGGAGGAAGCATGCGTATCGGCAACAAGCTCGGCGTAGCGGGTATCGGGGCGATGATCGCCGCGATGACCGCGTCCTTGGCGGCGGGGGCGGACGAGCCCAAGCGCGTCCACCCGGTCCCCTTGGGGGGAACGCTTCAAGGCCAGTCGGGCGACCAGCACTTCGGGGTCTATGTTCCGACCCTGTATGGTGGTGAACTGACCGTGAAGGCGACCGAAGGCAAAGTCGGACCCATTCTCGGGCCGGACGGGCGGGAACGTGGTAATGGTAAGGAAGTGGGTATGAACGCCCAAGGGTGGTTCACCTTTACAGTCGCCGGTGCGGAGAAGCCTTACACCGTCGAGACGACCTTCGTCCAAGTCGGCGAGAGCACTCGAAAGCCGTGGAACTTCTATTATTGGCCGACTAAAGCCGACGCCATCCACGAACCCTGGGCCGGTGGCAACGCCCGTGTCGACACAATGCAAGCGTATGGTGACGACGTGATGATCGTCGCGCCCGGCAGCTACATCGCGCCGGGCCAGGATATCGTTCGTGCCGGCCCCAACGGGCTGCTCGAAACGCCAGTCGCCGCGGGAGACGACTCTACCTGGTTCCCCAACTTGTATGACGACCTGACCTGGAAAGGGGCGGACGGCACTCTCTACCAAACTCCTTCTCCGATGCTCAAGTACGACCAACTTCTGGGCTCGTCCGCCCGTAGCTGGGAGGCGGCCAACAGCCAGAATCAAGACATCAGCCGTTGGCCTGGTCACTGTCTCGGTGGAGCGGTCGCGTCGATTCTCCTGAACGAACCCACCCCTGCCCCGGGAACGGGACTGACGCGTGACGAATTGAAGGCCCTCTGGGCGGAACTTGGTGAGAATCATTACAACCACCGAATTGGCGACTATGCCACCGATATTCCTCCCGGCCCGCCCCGCCCCGGCTTCGACGAGTGTGACCGATTCGTCTCGCGCTTCCACGCCATGCTCGAGACCCACATTCGCGGCAAGAAGCAGGCACTTCTCGGCAATCTGCGAGCTTTCCCCCCCCGAGGGACAAACAATGAGGTCTGGAACCACGGCATCGGAAAGTACACCGCGACGTTTCATGCCATTCCCGGCAAGGGCGAACGCGCCGTCAAACTCGAAGTTGAGCTCGTCGCGAACGCTGGCTCTTGCTTGAACAACCAGGACGACAAGCCCCGAGTGATCAATTACGTCTACACCCTCGTCTATGGCCTCGACGGCAAGATCGACGAGACGCAGGCGAACACGACCGACTGGATCAGCCTGGGAGGCGAAGCGTTGTTCGCCCCGTTGAACGTACTGGAGGTCGTCGAGACCAAATGGCAGGGCCACAACCCCTACATCACCGAAGCCAACGTGAAATCACTTGACCTGGCCAACGGTGGCAATTACGGGCGATTTGCCTCTGCTCCACCGCAATTCCGCGCGGTGGGCTCGTATGAAGCCGGTCGTCCCCCGATGGTGGCCGGTCGGACGCCGTCGGCGAACGCCTCGGCCTCCCGGACCAGCCCGCGCCGCGGCGGTCTTTTCCGGATGTTCAACGGACGCTGAGCCTCGCGAACCCGCGAAACCCGCTCGATCACGCCCTCGTCGACACCGCAAGGTAGTCGAGGAGGGCGTTTTGCGTTGACAGGCGGTCTGGAAACATCCAGCTTGACTCGTCGCGTGACTTGTTCAAACCGAAGCCAAGATCAACACACCAAGAACAACCAGACTGACGACCGCGAGCATTCCACTCGGCATGAATTTTCGATTTCGGAGGGCGTAGCGGTATCCGAAGAGGACGAACAAAGTGATCGCCAGGAGCATCCCCAGCGGAAAGCCCCAGGTATTCCCCATTCTCGCCATCACCAGCGCGACCACGGCGAAAATCGCGGAGAGCAGCCCGGAGACGAGTGAGGCGTGGCTTCTCGCCTTTACGAACCCCATCACTCCCCCTACGGCGAGCAATGCGGCGTAAATTCCCAATGTGACATGACCAACTAGAGTGATCATCGATGGCAAACCTTTGTCGTTTTTAGAAATCGCTTGGGATCAATCGTTTTTGCGCCGCGTAACGCAACGACCTTAAGGGAAAGGGGAAGCGCCGTCAACGATGAGCTCGATTGACGGCCTATGCGACTCGACTGGTGGATGGGACGGCGCGGGATGAATACCTCAACACACAACTGTCCGGCTATAAGTCGAACAGATTCAACTGGTTAGGGAAAGGCGGTTCCGGATCTTGCGATTTTGACTCGCTTAATGCTTGAAAATAGGGGTTTTCTCGAAAAGCGTCAGGCTGAGAATTTGCAAGATTTCGCTGAGGCTGC
>JAYVYS010000541.1:0-4203 GCA_043784005.1 Isosphaeraceae bacterium | reverse complement strand
CGGAGTCCCATCGAATCAAATGCGCATATCGTCCGGCCTCGACCACGAGGAACCCCGCTCCGAGGCTGATATCGAGCGACGAATGTGCCCGGCCCTTGGTGATAACCAAGGTCGGAGGCATGATGTGTTCGAGGTCACGCACCAGGATTTCGCGGAAGCCCGACCGCCAGGCCAGGCGACGACCGTCTCGCGTCATGGCGAAGTCGTCAACGCTGCGCTCGGGCCGGAACTCGCCAATCACGCGCCACTCTCCCCAGACCGAGAAGACCAGAAGTTCTCGACGGCCGTCCCTGTGTGTGACCAGGATCGCGAGGATCACGCCTTGCCAGCGAGCCTGGATCAGGGTGCAGCCCTTGAGGCGGGGTTCACCGTCGGAAACCGGAATGAACGATCGCCAGCCTTCGGGTTCTGCTCGGATATGCAACCGTCCCTCATTATCCAGCATCACGGCCCGCCCCGTCTCGGGCTTGGGTTGCGATTCACTCAGCACGGGAAGCAAGAGGGGCACGCGGTTCCATTCCTGTAATGTCTCCCGTGTACGGGCGAGTTGAGGCTCCAGCGTTGGGAAAACAATCCCGGGCTGTTCGCCTCCGAGGTCAAGCCCCGTCCAGACCACCGCTCCCTCGTGGCCGATCACGGTGTGGTACTTTCGCAAATAGGTCCATGACAATCGTTGCCGTTGGATCGAGGTGATTTCGTACGATTCACACAGACGTGCATTCACGTCATAGTGCGCGGCGAATCGGCGAGAGCCGTTGATCCCGATCACGACGAACCCGCCTGACACTCCGACCACGGCTTCGACGCTGTTGAGCAAGCCACCCTTGCTGGAATGCGAGCGCGGCGGCATCTCGCCTTTGGTTCCGTCTGAGCGCCAAAGACGAAGAAGGCCGAAGCGGTCGGCCAGCAATAGCCAGTCTCCTGAGTCGTCGAACGTGAAGAGATGATCCTCGATCGAATCGGTCGGCCCCACGAGAAAGGGAAAGGGGACGGGTTCCACGTCCCCGTGCCAGGTGCCGACGATCACGTGTGGATGTACGTGTGGAGACGAAGGGCGAGACTCATCGGGACCTGGACATTCGCCGATTTCGACTCGGCAACGGCCGATCGCCACGGGGTGTCCATGTCGCAGCACGCTCAGCTCGACCTCCCCTTTGGGACTGACGGAGACGGCGAAGAGCCTCGTGCTTGGGCTGGTGTCACGGGCGGCGGAGATGACCTCGGGCTCGTCGAGGTTTCTCGGGTGAGTCAGCAGAACGACGTCGCGAGGCCCTTGGGTCTTTTCGACGAGCACGCGAGCGAGGGTCGCGCCGGGGTTCGCGGTCAGGTCGCTGGCGTCGAGCAATGCGCCAAGGGCCTCGATCCCGGCGGCGGCCGGGTCAAGAGAGGGGCCGTCGTCGCTCGTGGCGGCGAACCGGATCTCCTGACCGTTGCGATCGGCCTGCCTGGCAAGTGCGAGGGTCGCGGACGCAAGGACGAGACGGATATCGCCCCAGGTTCGGACGCCCTGATCGAGTACGAGCAACAGCTGTCGCGCCGCGGGTGCCCGAGGCTCTTCCCTGTGAAAGTAGAGAAGCTCACGTTCGGCGAAGCGTCGCAGAAACTCGTCAGGGTCGAGCGCGAACTGAAACGGCAGGATCTGCTCGGGAAGCCCCCGAGTGGCGACGTCGGTATAGCCACCGACAGGCAACTCGGCCGCCGCGAGACGCCTAGGCGGCAGGGCGAGCGCGCCCGCGAGCCGGGCAACCAAGGCGCGCGACCCTTTGAGCCTGGGGCGCGACTCGACCGCTGCGAGAACCTCCGCCGCCGTCGGAGGGGGCAGCGCCTGCGCGACCTTTTCTCCCTCGCCTTTAACAGGGCCTCGACCATGTTTGAGCCAGTGTCTCAACTCCTCTTCCGAGAGCCTGCCGAGCTCTTCGGCGAGCAGGGCTTCAAAGGTATCCGGGGTGAACGGCGGCTCCATTACCGAATCTCGACCCACCCTGGCATAGCGGGCCAGAGAGCGATCGGACAGCCGAAAAACGACGGCGTTCATCGAGGGCGGATCCGGCAGATTTGGGAAACCGTCGCAGAGCATCGCGAACAACGCCCCGGCGTTTCGGAGCGGCCAACCACTCTCTCGAAACGCCTTCGCGAGTCCCTGAAACCGCGAGGGACGACGCGAGGGTCTAACCGGGACCGGAAAGTGGAACGGCCCTCCGTGATGAATCGTCGAATCCTCGATCTCGTAACGTGGCGTGCTCGGATCGTCGAATTCTTGAGAGCCTATGCCTTCCTGCCGATCCCGCCGACGCAAGCCGTATCCCAACACGTCGAGCATCTGAAGCACGTGGCCGAAGTGATGAAAGGTTCCTCCGGCAGACAATCCTTCGAGGAACCGGGCAATCTCGACACCCATCGCGTAAGTCAGCCCGATTTGGGACCCATCGGCAAGGAATTCGATCGCGTCGCCGTTCAGGCTCCAGCGCAACCCACCCAGCCACGTGCCGAACGTCTTGGGGATCGCGAGATAATCGTCCGCGAGCATCATGGGTCAACGTCCCCCGGACTGCTGCCCCCGCTCAACGCGACCGCGAGGCGGACCCCGGCGCGGCTCAACGGGCGAAGCGCGGCGTAGGGGATGATCTCGACACCGTCGGCAGAGAGCAGGGCGAGCTGATCGTCGCCAATTCCCAGCACCCCGCGCAGGGCTTGTTCCGGAAGTGAAGGTTCGGCACGGAGCCCCAACGGCGTCAAAACACGCGCGCCCCAGAACCGTTCGACCCCTGGCCCGGCAACCTCCGGCAGCGAACTCCCCACGATCAAAACCACGCTTCGCGACCTTGACGCGAGCAGGCCGTTGAATCGTGAGGATGGGGCGATATCGGCCCATTGACCGAGAACGTTGACCGGACAGCGCAGCGCGGTCGCCGTGCGGATGTGGTCGTCTCGCACCAGGGCGAGTTCCACTGCAATGACCGTAACATCCCCGGGCGGCTCCGGCCAGACCGCCCGAGGCACGACCGCCCTGTGCAAGGGACGCGATTCCAACCCAGGTTGATCCATGGGCAACCCGAACGACGGGAGTCTCGCGCCGAGCTTGTACCAGTGCAATCCGCGTCTGGTGTATAGCTCGGCCCCGGGAAGGGGCATGACGCGCCGCAGGACCGATTCGTCTCCCGGCTCCCAGCGCACCCACGCCCGATCCTCGGCGACCGTTACCGAGATCCCCTCCGCGCGGCGCAAGTCTCCCAGCGCCGCCAGAGCGGCGAGCGGAAGACTGGCACAGCCGACTTGAGCAAGTTCGGAACGCATTTGAGGATCAAGAAACTCTTGAAATAGGGTTCCACGGTAACGGTCAAACCAAAGTCTCGGCTCGATCGGCCAGGGTCTCCCGATCCCGTCGCTCCTCGGAACGCCCGCTTAGCGGTTTAGCGCGATTCATTCTTGGCTCATGATGGATTCCGGGGTGGTGGTTGAAAAGACAGACCAGGGTGTCACGGGTTGTACTCAACCCGTGTGTCGTAAGCCACGTCTGGAGCACGGGTTGAGTACAACCCGTGGCACCCTGGTCGGCCCTTCGGATTCGAGGATTTGCTCCACCACCCCGGAATCCATCATGAGCCGTGTTCTATTTCGAGTGTGCCCCTACATCCGTCGCCTTTCGAATCCTCCGTCTCGAATCTCACCCCAGGGTCTCCAACAACCTTGCGGCCCTCTTGATCAAATGCTCTCGTGATGAAGCGTCTCCCACCCAGGCCGCCCGGTCGGCCATATCGGCGACTCGCTCACGCAACCTCGCCACGGCCGCGAGGCTGAGTTTGCCATTACCGCTGGACCCTTTCATCTCAACCTCCGCAGTGTCCATTTCCCTCGCGATGGCCTCGCCGTCAGCGCGTTCGGGGGTCGCGGCCAGGGGATGAGAACCCGATTCTCCCGCGTGCGGTTCCAGCACCCCGGCGATAAGTGCCGTGAGCGGGGCGATTTGCTCTTCGCGGTCCCAGACGTAGCGAAACACCCAAAGGTCCGTCTGGTTGGCGCGGAGCCGGTCGCAGAGCAACGCCGAGGCCGCCACGAGCTTTAAGACCTTGACCGCCCGACGATCCGAAAGCGCCACGCCCAGGTCGCGGACTTTGAAAACGACTTCTGCGTAACGCTCCATCACTCCGGAAAGGTCCACGTTGTAGATCGATCGCGAGAGGGCCCGCAGGTCGGACGCGGTGA
>JAYVYS010000540.1:0-3274 GCA_043784005.1 Isosphaeraceae bacterium | reverse complement strand
GGGTCGCTCGAAGCCAAAATGGATGAATTCTTGATAGAAAACTTGAAATGATCAGGGTAAAAAGGTCTGCGCCTCCATCCATCCTCAAGAAGAAAGCCGAAGACTGGCTTAGAGCGCTGCTTGACGCGAGAACCAAGGCGGAGAGCGATCTAGCGAGGAACCGCTATCGCCACGGCGAAGTCAAGAAGGCGTTAATCGCTCTGTTTCACGGTAAGTGTGCTTACTGCGAGAGTAAAATCACACATGTCGATTGCGGACATATCGAACACTATCGCCCCAAATCCGGTTGGAAAGACTTGACGTTCGATTGGAGCAATCTCCTTCTCGCCTGTGGGATTTGCAACGGAGCAGGTCACAAAGGCAACCGGTTTCCCGAATCCGACGAAGATGGGCCCATTGTCAATCCATGCGAGGATGAACCCTTAGATCACTTCAAGTTCGATTTCGATCAAGAGGCGATGGTTGCGAGCGTCTATGGAACGTCGAAACGTGGGAAAGTCACGGAGTCTGTTCTGGGCCTTAACCGGAGTGACCTTCGCGTCCACCGATCTCTCTTTGTGAAGAGGCTCATCGTCATCGCCGAGTTCGCGAAAACCAACGCGGCGGCTTCCGAATTGCTGAAAGAGTGTGTCGAGAACAAGGCAGAATACGCGGCGTTCGCCCGCGCCCTCATTGCCGGGAAACGGTGATTTTTGGAAGTCGCGCCAAGCTAGAATCGCATATTCTGGTCACCATCGCGAAAATCAGTTCACGGCGACTGAAATAGACTTCGATGACCGCCGGCTTCTCCAGCCCTGCAAGTAAGCACGAGTAAAGAAGAGCCCTCGTGAAAGTCCGGCGGCGGCAAGAATCGAGAGCCCGAAATACACCACGACGTTGATCGGAGTGATGAGCGTACGCACCCATTCCAACCGCAGCACTTGATAGTGCATCAGGTAAATTTCAAGCGTGATCCCGCCAAGAAACGCCGCAGCGCTCGCCATGACAGAGGAACGCTCAAACATGTCGGTAAGTCCGCGCGATCGGGCGAGCTTGAGAAGCAAGACAATGATCGGCATGACAAGCAGGTGCGGGAGGAAGTACCAGTCGCGCAGCGGTCCCGCAGCGACGCCAACTCTCACGGCGACGTAGACCACTCCCAGGCCCAGTAACAACGCCAAAGCCCCCATTCCGCCGGGTTTCGCCAGCGAAGGGCGTTCGGCAATCCAGGCTCCAAGAAGCATCGTCTGGAAGTAAAACAGCCAGTGGAAGGCGTGAAAGACTTCATTGTCTCTTCCACGGCCCAATGCAGGCAAAGCAACGTATAAGCAGAAGAGCGAAAGAAAAGTCCAAAGATACCATTCCGGACGTTTGGCACGTAATAGCACGTAAAAGGCGACGTAAAAGACCAGGATTTGTCCGACAAAGGGGTAGGAACGACCCCAGCCGAAGTTCAAAATATAATCCCAAGGTCGCCAAGTGATCCATCCCGCTTGTGGGATGTACGCGAACGCGAAGACAACCAGAAGCAGCGCAGGGTAAATCCGCGAGAGTCGGCGACCATACCATTCGACGAACCCGCGTTGCGATTTGTGGGCGCTCAGGGCCAGGCCGTAGCCGGACAGAAAGAAGAAGAGGGAATCGCCCAGAAGGCCATCGGCCGCCAGTTGGCGGAACGGGTAGAACGCCTCGATGTGCGAGTTGGCGATGAGCAGTGCGGCCAGCGCGCGTAGGAGGACTGTGTCGTTCATGGTTGGGGGTCCGTCTCGGAGGGTCCGCGAGGGGTGCCATCCTTGGCAAGTCGCCACACGTCGCGCTGACGCGAAACAAAGGACGCGGATAAGCACCGCCGCGCCCGATTCGGTTCCGTCAACGACCCATGGATCGACCGTCCCCGCGGTTTGTTTCGCAACACTCTGTTTGATCAGCTGGCGCGGGCCAACGCGGGAGCCATCCGCCAGGAAGCGGCGGCCTCGGCAAACGCCTCGATGAGTTGGGTATCAAGGGAGATGCTTCCCTCATTCTCCGGGTGCCACTGCACGCCGATGACCCACCAGGACGGATCTTTCCCTTCGTATGCCTCGATCAGGCCGTCGGGAGCAAGGGCACCGCAGCGAAAGATCGGGGCGAGCTTGCGAATCCCTTGATGGTGATAGCTGTTCACCCGGATCTCACCCGGCCCGTAAATGTCTTCCAGCTTCGTTCCGGGCTCCATGATCACGGTATGACGATGCACGCCGCCCTGAGGATCGCGGTGCGGAATGCCTCGCGGCATATCTTCGGGAAGGTGAACGTAGAGGCCACCGCCGTTGAGGACGTTCAATTCTTGCATCCCCACACCGATCCCGAGAACGGGCATCTTCCGCTGCTGAATCAACTTGCAGAGCATCCGGTCGGACGTTTCCCGACGCTCCGCCATCACGGAGACTGCGGGGTGGGGTGCGACACCCATCTTTTTCGGGTCGAGATCCTCTCCCCCGGTCAGCATGATGCCGTCGAGGCGGTCGAGGATCGGGGCGAGGTCGTGCTCCTTGGCGAGCGGAGGGATCACAACGGGGATCGCGTTGGCCGACAGCAGGACATCGTAGTACCCGCTGTTAATGAAGCTGTGGGCGGCCCGTCCCTTACAGGTGGCGCGAAAGTCGGTGTTGATTCCGATCAGAGGTCGGTCGTTCATCGTCGGCGTCCCTTCCTTGCGTGAGTCGTCAGGTCAGCGAAATCCGTTCGTTGACCGCCCCGCGGGGCCACCCGCCGGAACTCTGCCATGAGGTTCCTTAAGGCCCGAAATGCTCCCGGGGCGGAGCTCTCCGCGAAACCATTCCCATATCCGGGGGAAATGTCTCGCTCGCGACTCCCGAGATCAACCGGCGCAGACCTTCTAAAAAAGGACGCCCGGCGACCCTTCCGACAGACTGAGCTTTCGAGTGAAGGTTGCGAAACGGGAGGTGGAACCAGCTTCCAAGGGCGTTTGAATCACCCTCGAAGCGAAAGGAAGTCTAGCTTCCTCGCGCCGCCGACTCAAGGAAAATCCCTGGATTTTCCGCTGTTTTCTTAAAGAATTCGCGCTGACGACGTTTCGGGAAGGAGAGTTTCCACTGGCGATCCTGCAAGGATCGACCGACCTGATCAGATGTCACGTCGACCGGGACGTACTGCGACCAAAGCCAACCCCTTTCCGCGTGGATCTCGCCGGGAATTGAGAAATGGGAGGTGGAATGACCCGTTTGCGGGAGGACGGCGGAATTCCCTCGCAGACGATCCTCAACAAATAAAACGTCGAGCCTTGGCGAAAGCT
>JAYVYS010000539.1:0-3416 GCA_043784005.1 Isosphaeraceae bacterium | reverse complement strand
TCGAATTAGTTCCCTTGAACCCTCAGCGCTCCAGAATCCCGGGCCTCAGAATCGAGAATCCCTTCACCGCGACCTCAACTTGAGGCCACTTTTGCGCGGCGGTGACACACTCGTAACCGCGGGCGTCGATGACGATCGTGTCTGATGACCGCGCGGAACCCACGCTCGGGCTCCAGCACAACGCCATATCGTTCCCCAGCACAAGCGGACTTTCGGGAGCCAAGAGGGACTCCCTGGGAGTATAACCGACCACGAAACCGAGGTAATCCAGGGTCCATTCGTGAGGATGCTGGAATTTCTCGTAGATCCGTCGCGCCCTGCGAATCACTTCATCGACCTTTTCGCCGGGCCTGCTGAAATAGATGCACGTCGCATCCACCATTGTGGCGAGTGCATGTCGGCTCCGGAATTCCGACTCTGGAGGACCGAATGAGACCGTCCGAGAAACCGTCACGCAGAGACCATAACGGCGGCCGGTCGCGGTGATCGTTGCCTTTTGTCGAATCGGCGCGGCGGTGAACGCTGGCTGTCGGTAGCGAGTGAGACGATCGTCGCTGGCAATCCGAAGATCGACCGGCACCACCCCTTCGCGGATCAAACGGTGCGCCAGGTGTCCCGCGACGTCGGCTTCGGTCTCTCCCTGATCGAAGTTGAGACAGGTTGCCTCGACGGCCAGGGTCAGGGTCCGACCAAGCTCACGAAGCCTCTGACGCTCAAGATTGGTCATCGGCTGTCGAAGCGATTTCAACCCATCAAGGTCACGCGCCCAGGGGGAGAGTCGCGGGCCGAGATCGCTGATGACTCGCTTGTTGTGACCCAGCTCGTCAATAATGCGACCGGGTTCGTCGTACCAGGCTCGTTCCTTGATCTGAAAGCCGAGACCGGCAAGTTCTTCCTCGAAAACCCGGGCGCTTTGTACGTTGTCGGTCACCACGCAACGACAGCTCCGATTCACATAAAGCAGAACCGGACTCATCTCCAATCCGAGGTCCGCGCCGAGGTCGCCCCCCGCGGTGAACCAGGCGAGAGAATCCGCCCGACCGAAAACGATGGCGTCGTCACCGCTCTTGTCGAGCAGGCCGATCACCCGTTGATGCTTGATTTCCACGTCTTCACGACGTCGGGCGAGAAACGAATTGGTATGGTCGGCAGTCGGGTCCGCCAGCACGGGGAGCGTATCGGTGTTCGGTCGATCGCTCGCGGTGTGGAGAATCCGGTCAAATCCGTCCGAGAGTTCCGCAACGTCCATGAAACCGGGGATCAGGCGCTGTTCCTGCGTCTCGGTAGACACGGTTCCGCCTCCCTTCGCCTGACCAGAATGAAATGGCCAAACACCCTCGATCCGCCGTCAAGCGACCGACGGATCAATGGTGATCGAAAAACGGCTTATGCGTGTTGATCTTGAGGGGGGAGACTTTCTTAATCTTTCCAGGTCGACGCGAGAAATGCAAGAATTCGGTTTCATAATCGGTGTCGTTATCAACGCGAATTCGAATCACGATCAGCGAGGGTCTCACGACCCCGTTGCTCTTCGTGCATAAGCAGAGAATCTCCATATCCGGCGTTGGTCCTTACTTCACCCGCAGGACGACTGGGTCTGAAGGCCCTCGCCCGTCATGGTGGTCTTCAGCAGAATGTCAATCTAGGTAGTTTGGGGATCTTAGGGTGACTTTATTAATGATTCCACACGTTTTCGAGAAAGGCAACGATCTCCGGAACGAAATCCGTTTTCCCCGCCTTCAATTCGAACCCGTGTCGGGCTCCCTCGACGACGATCATACGATGCGGGACCCCGGCGTCCTTGAGCGCCTCGATAAGTAAGATTGACTGCTCTAAAGGAACGAGCGTGTCATCCGCTCCGTGAACCACGAAGGTTGGCGGGCTCGTCCGGGACACGTGAGTCAAGGGAGAAGCGTCTCGATAACGGCCAGGCATGGCTTCATACGAACCGCCGAGAAAGGCATTCACCGTGTCGGACGTCGGCGCTCTGACTCTACCCAGGGACTGAAGATCGGTCGGTCCATAGAAATCGATGACCGCACGAACTCCCGAAGAATTTTCCGCCGAGAACGATCCGAGCAAGAGTGCGAGATGGGCTCCCGCAGACGAACCGATCGCGGCAAGCCGGGTGGAGTCGATGCCAAGTCCCGGCGCGTGGGTTCGTACCCACTGAACGGCTGCGCGAACGTCCTCAAGATTCCCTGGCCACGCAGGGGCTCCAGGCCGTGACAGGCGGTAGTCGACCGCGATGACGACATATCCCCGCCTCACGAGCGGCACAAGCGAACGCCCGTAGTTCATTTTGGAACCCCCCCGCCAACCTCCACCGTGGATCGCGATCAAGGCGGGACGACCGGCGGCGGGTGGAGGAGAATCCGGCTGATAAATATCGAGATAAAACGCCAAGCCGTCCACCGAGTGATACAGGACATCGTTCTGAACGCGAATCCCATGCAGGGCATCGAGCCTGCGTTCACCCGTCCGCACAATCAGGCCTGTCACCACCGCGAGCACCACCCACGCCAGAATACGAGCCGTTCGAAACACGAGCACGCATCGAATCCACCGAGCTTTGATCGAAACCGAAAGATCCGTCACCGAAAACTCGATTCCTTGTTCGAACGTGGTCTTCTGCCCAACTGATCTTAAAATTCGGGATTCTTCGCGACCATCCCTCACTCTATCTCCAAGATCATGATTCTCATTTTGTTCGCGGCACGATAATTGCTGCTTCACTATGAATTCTTACAAATAAAACTGTGAACTTTACTTGATTATCCATTGTCCCGAGCGTTGATGTCTGAACGAGATCGTGATCACGTCAAACTTCGTGCGCTCGCGGTGAGGAATCGTTTTGAGGAGTCGTATTATGTGGGAAGATGAAAAATTGACTCGGGTACTCGTTGTGGAAGACGCCCCGTTTCTCCGCTATGCGTTCGGCCGGCTCTTACGGCTTCAAGGGTTCGAGGTGATGGAAGCCAACGACGGACTCGAGGCACTCGAAAAACTCGATCACTTCCACGCTCAGCTCGTCCTGACCGACGTGATGATGCCGGTGATGGATGGTATTGAGTTGATTCGTCGATTGAAGACGGATCCGAAAACCGCCAATCTTCCGGTAGTCGCGATCACTGCCGACTCCTCGGGCAATGCCGAAGAACGTGCGAGAGAAGCCGGGGCCGTCGGGTTCATCACCAAGCCTATTGACTTCCCGGCTCTGCTGAATCACCTTCGCGGCATCCATGTGTGATCGGTTTGTACTCCCTTGATCATCGGCGCCCCGGCGAGAGTCGCGCTCCTCAAAATCCGCACATTGTGGTAAGATCATCTTCGTATTCTGAGATCACGGTTGCCCGCTTCATCGAGCGCTGAGGTTCCGCACATGAACGCGGCCCCGGAATCGGAGCATCGCCTTC
>JAYVYS010000538.1:0-5034 GCA_043784005.1 Isosphaeraceae bacterium | reverse complement strand
CGGCGAGATTGGCTCCTTTGCCACCGAGCAGGTTTTTCATGTCGGCCTTGCCGTCGGCCTTGCCATTACCGAATGAGTAGACGTATTTCAGCTTGTCGGTCATCTGAGGTGGAAACTCCCTAACGGAAACGAACGGTTCGGTTGCGGCCATCACCCGCGCCTGCTGGAAACGCGAGATCGCGCGGTCGTGAACGTAACTCCATAGAGGGTTAAAGATTAACGACTAGGAAGGCCGTCGTCAAGGTGCCAGAGTGCGGGGCCGCGCCGTTCCGCTAGATCTCCGGTTCCTCGCGAGTGATTAGGAACGGAGAGAAAGAGCCATCGCTCGGGATTGAGAATCAGGACCGGACGCGACGACGGCGAGGGGCGTGAGGCAGACTGAAGGCGAGACTGGTGCCGAAGAAATCGTTCACCGGTCTCGGTTTGATTCTGGAGGGGCCTTGAGTCTGGCATCAGTGCGCCGCACGGTTCCGTTCCGCACCGACGACGAGGCGCGTTTGCGGATGCTCGTCGCGCCAACGATTCCATGAGATGGGAATCGGGCGAATAACCTGCCGTAGTTTTTCTCCGCGATGTTTACCGGCGATGGCGCTGAGGGAATCGCCTTCCCGGACCCACAGGCTCTCGGTTCCTCGGTCGAAGAGCATCGGATCGTTGTTGTGGTGGTAACCCGAGACACCCATGGTCAAGCGCTGCCCGGCCACGATCGGTTCGTAAACAACAACCCTGTTTTCAGCCGGGGCGAGGGGGCTATAAGTGACGAGAAACGGTTGGCCGCGGATCTGGTCGTTGACCACATAAACACGCTCCAGTACCAGGATCGGATAGGCTGTCGCCACACCCCCGAGCATGCCCCCGACGACATGGGCACTTTCGGGAATTCGTCCCCAAATCGAGCCGCCGTTAAACTCCACGACAGGAAGGTCGATGGCAAGATAGACGTCGCGGCCCATGGGTAGCGACATGCGCTCACGCTGAATGTCGCCAGCATTCGCGAGGAACCACATGTGTCCGGAGCCTTCCCGCCAGCCACTCCAGAGCCGGGCCGTCTCACCGTCAACGTGGTACCAGTCGGTCGGGGGCTGGGCGAAGGAATAGCGAGGCTGAATGCCCGGGTAGCCAATCACCGCGCTGTTGCGAACCTCCGTCATCTCGACGCGGAGCACACGATACTCGTTGTAGAGAGCGAGCGACTGTTTCGCGATGAACCAGAGCAAGACAGCTAGCGCGGCCAGTGTGAGCACTCGCGGAATCGCGGGTTTCGGAATCGCCCTGACATTCGGGATGGCGGGCGGCTGAGACGACGCGGCTTGAGACACGGGTCGACCTCCTTCACCTTGAAGGATTCAGACTATCCCTACGATCGATGGAACAAGTGACAGGAGAGCGGGCGGAAAGCGCCCCTCGGGAAAGGACAAGCAACTGGCGACGGAACTCGGGGAATACCCAGGATCGATACGGTATCTCGCCGGCGGTGCCGCGTCAACGGACAGGTTTGACCCTGAGCGAATGTTGGAGATCAGTAGAATTCAAGATTCAAGATGAGAGCCAGGATGAACGACAAAAGGGGTGGGCGAGATGGCGAGCGCGAAGTCTGTTAATAGTCATATTTATAAATTTCCGTTGAGTTAACCGATCTGTTTCTCGGAAACCTCGTTGATCGCCGTGAATTCTCTCAGATCTGTTGCTTCCGGTCTCGGTTCGCTGATCTGGATGAATCAGGCCGGCCACACCAAAGAGTAAAGCCCTTGCCGATTCCAAGAATCGGCAAGGGCCTGGATTCAAACAATGTGATCGCGGATTGATCAGGCTTTCGCCTTGGCGAGTTCCAGGGCTTTTTTGACGACTTCTTCCTGAAGCCTCATGGGAATCTTCTGGTACTTCAAAAACTCCATGCTGAATGAGCCTTTGCCCTGAGTCATGCTGCGGAGGTCGTTGGAGTACCCGAACATTTCGGAGAGCGGCACCTCGGCCTGAAGGATTGTGAATCCCGAACGACTCTCAGTGCCGTGGATCAAGCCTCGCTTCGAGGAAATCGTGCCTGAGACGGGCCCCTGGAATTCCGTCGGAACCTCGACCTCCACCTTCATGATCGGTTCGAGAAGGACAGGGTCGGCTTTTCGGAATGTTTCGCGGAAGCAGTCCCGGGCGCAAATTTCGAAGGCCATCGTGGACGAGTCCACGTCGTGATAAGAGCCGTCCTGGAGCACCATTTTGACACCGATGACCTCGTAGCCGGCGACCGGTCCCTTGGCCAACGACATTCGGAAGCCTTTCTCCACCGAAGGGATGAACTCCGACGGAATGCGTCCGCCGGTCACCTCGTTATCGAAGATGAAGGCTTCGGGAGAGTCGACGGGGAGTGGCTCCATCACGCCTTTGACGTGGGCATACTGACCCGAACCGCCCGTCTGCTTTCTGTGCTTGTAGTCAAAGGGCGTCGCCTTCGTCGGTGCTTCCCGGTAGGAAACCTTCGGCATGCCGACGGTACACTCGACCTTATACTCGCGCTTGATCCGCTCGACGTAGATTTCCAGGTGGAGTTCGCCCATCCCGGAGATGATCAGTTCGTTCGTTTCCTTATCGGCGTGAAATCGAAAGGTCGGGTCTTCACGCTGAAAGCGATTCAGGGCTTTCGAAAGCTTGTCGAGGTCGGCCCGTTTATTGGGCGCGATGGCCAGGTCGATCACCGGCTCGGCTGCGTAAATGCTTTCGAGGGAGAGGTTGGTTCCTTCTTCGCAATAGGTATCACCGGTCGCCGGTTCGATTCCCATCACGGCAACGATATCTCCGGCACCTGCCGAATCAATATCTTCCTTCTCATCGGCGTGAACGCGGAGAATCCGGCTAATCCGGCCCTTCCTGCGCTGACGGCTGTTGTAGTAAAAAGTCCCTTTGGTGAGGGAGCCTTGATAGATCCGCATGTACGTCAACTGGCCATACGGCTCTTCGACAAGTTTGAACGCCATGGCGACGAGCTGACCATCCGGATCGGCGGAGAGCGGAACTTCCGCCATTCCGTTCTCGTTGTCCTTGGCGAAGATCGCCCTGTCGAGCGGACTAGGAAGGTACGCGGAGACGGCGTCGAGCAAGAGTTGAACACCCTTGTTTTTGTACGCCGAGCCCATCAGTACAGGGCAGATCTGATTCGCGACCACGCCCTCGCGAATGGTTTCATGAATCAAGGGGATCGGAACGTCTTGTTCTTCGAGAAGAAGCTCCATGATCTTGTCGGAAACCATCGAGAGTGCTTCGAGCATCCCTTGTCGGGCTCGCTCAACGGCCTCTTTAAGACCCTCGGGAATCGGCTCGCGGCGGACATCCTCGCCTTTAGGGCCGTCAAAATACACCGCCTCGCGCGTGATCAGGTCAACCACGCCTTCGAAACTCGATTCCAGTCCGATGGGGATCTGGAGCGGCACCGTATTCAGACCGAGTTTGGTGCCAAGTTGCTCGATCACGCTCTTCGGATTCGCCCCCGTGCGGTCCATTTTGTTGATGAAGGCGAGTCGAGGGACGTTATAGCGCTTCATCTGGCGGTCTACGGTGATTGATTGCGATTGCACTCCGGCAACCGCGCACAGAACGAGCACCGCTCCGTCAAGAACGCGAAGCGACCGCTCGACCTCAACCGTGAAGTCGACGTGGCCGGGGGTGTCGATGATATTGACCTTCTTATCTTCCCACTGCACTGTCGTCGCGGCCGATGTGATTGTGATCCCGCGTTCTTTTTCTAGCTCCATGTGGTCCATGGTCGCGCCTTCGCCCCGGACCTCCTTCACCGAGTGGATCTTTCCGGCATAGAACAGGACGCGCTCGGTAAGCGTCGTCTTTCCAGAATCGATGTGCGCCGAGATCCCGATGTTCCGGACGTTGCGGAGGTTTTCCATAGTGCGATCAATCGTCCCTCAGGGGGTGGAACGCCCTCTGAGAAGTTGAGGTCTAGCCGTTGAAGTCTTGACCGGAGTTCTTCAAGCCCGCCGTTCCAGAGGCGAGCCATCGGCGATCGTCCTTGATGTCTTCCGGTACGATAAAAAAGCAAACCGAATCGATCCGCCTGTGTAGGACGACAGGGGGGCGATCAGCGGCACGCGAAGAAACCGGTGGGCCTTATGTTTCGAGGAACAAATATCTTAACAGCCGTTATTTGGCGGTCAAGGCCAGGCCTAATCGATTCCACCTCACGTACTATACGAATGGCGGCAAGCTTTCGGAGAATTCCTTATCAAATAAGTGTACTAAGGCAACGAACACATTTTCAAGGGCCGGTCCACGACGACTTACCGCTACTTTTTTCTTAGGCTTTGATTCTCCTGTCGGCGGACGATATCCTTGCTACTACAATCGTCCGACGGCAGCTCGGTCGCGCGGAGGGCTTGACACGATGGCAATCGGCCAGCCAGGCAATGGCTCTGGAGCGGGTAGGGAAGCGGGAATCCCGTCGGGCCTGTCTTGCAAGTCAAGGCCTCGCGGGGGGTTGAGTGTGCTTCTCCCGGGAGTTCCTCAGTGGTTGTGGGGACAGCGAGAGCGCGGTTTCGTTCTTTTCGCCTCCTACATCGCGTCGTCAGCCATCGCCCTCTTCGCGTGGGGAACGGTGAGCGGCCTGGCGCTTCTGATCTATGCCTACCTCACCCATGTCGTCTCGATTTCGGACGCTTTGGCTCAAGAATCGTTTCCTCCCCAAAGTCGAAGGGTACGGGGAATCGGGGTTTCGATTGGCCTTGGCTTGTGCATCTATGTCCCCATATTAACCTTGGCGATGCTGTTCGCCTGGCCAGGACTCCGGGGGGGATCAGAGGCTGACGGTTATCTCGTGAATCGTTGGTCCTACCGGGGAGCGGAGCCCCGGAGTGAAGAATGGGTTTGTTATCGGGCAACACCTGAGAGTGAGCCCCGCGTTGGACGAATCGTGGCCGTTGACGGCCAAAACGTCGAGTGGCTAAGTGAGTCGCTCCATGTGAACAGTCGTCGCGTAGACGCTCTGGAGGGATTTTTCAGAGGCCATCGCCGCCCCAAGAAAATGTCCTTTCGAAT
>JAYVYS010000537.1:0-3853 GCA_043784005.1 Isosphaeraceae bacterium | reverse complement strand
CAAGAAGCTGGTTCGCGTCGCTTCGATCGACGCGCCGGCATAACAACGATCTTCGCGATCACACCACAAGGAGAGACGACAATGGCGACGACAACCAGCGAATCGTCGAACACTGAAAAGCCCGTTTGGTTCATTACGGGCTGCTCGACTGGTTTCGGCCGCGAGCTTGCCAGACATGTGCTTGAGCGCGGCTACCGCACGGTTGTGACGGCACGCAATCCCGATGATGTGAACGACTTGGCCGCCAAGGGAGAAGCTTTGGTGCTCAAGCTCGACGTCACGGATCAGGGCCAGATCGACGCGGCGATCAAGGCGGCCGAGGATAAATTCGGTCACATCGACGTACTCGTGAATAACGCGGGCATCGGCTATTTCGCGGCCGTTGAAGAGAGCGAAGAAGATCAAGTGCGCCGAATGTTCGAGATCAACGTGTTCGGGCTGAGTCGAATGATTCATGCGGCTCTGCCTGGAATGCGCAAACGTTGCAAAGGATTCATCGTCAATTTCTCTTCCATCGGCGGACTCGTTTCATTCCCGGTGACTGGTTATTACCACGCGACGAAGTTCGCGGTCGAAGGTTTGTCCGAATCACTCTGGCAAGAGGTGGAACCGCTGGGCATCAAGGTGATGCTCGTCGAGCCGAGTGGCTTCCGCACCGACTGGGCCGGGCGTTCTGCGAACGAAAGCAAGCAACAGATTGACGACTACGCTGCCACGGCGGGCGTGCGTCGCAGCCAATCTCGCTCCAACTCCGGCAAGCAATCGGGTGATCCGGTTCGAGCTGCACACGCCATCGTCAAGGCTATCGAGTCCCCGAACCCGCCTCACCATCTTCTTCTTGGCAACTTTGCTTACGAAGCGGCTATGGCAAAGCTCGAAGTCCTGCGCAAAGAGTTCTCTGCATGGGAAGCGGTTTCTCGCGGGGCCGATTTCCCGAAGGAGACCCAGGGGGGTTAGGAATAGAACGAGGGCGGTTGATTCCTTGCCCTGGACGCGCAGGCGACGCGTCTAAGGAACGCGGGGCAGTTGGGGAGTAGCTTTTTACTCACAAACTTGAATCCAAAGGAGGCGAGCACGTGGCTCACGAGAATCTCAAGGGACTGAAGGTCGCGATCCTGATTGATAACGGCTACGAGCAGGTCGAACTAATCGAGCCTCGCAAGATGCTCGATCAGGCCGGCGCGGTAACACGCATCGTGTCGACCCAGGGCGAACGTGTTCGCGGCTGGAATTTCACTGAATGGGGTGACGAAGTGCTGGTCGATGTGGCCCTCGACTCGGCCAGGCCGAATGACTTCGACGCGCTCTTGCTGCCGGGCGGCGTCTTCAACCCCGACTCGCTGCGGATGCAGCCGAAGGCGGTCGCGTTCGTCAAGGCATTCTTCGACGCTGGCAAGCCGGTGGCATCGATCTGCCACGGCCCCTGGACCATTATCGAGGCCGGGGCGGCACGTGGGCGGCGGCTCACTTCATGGCCATCGCTCAAGACCGACCTCCGCAACGCCGGCGCGGAGTGGGTGGATCAGGAGGTCGTGGTCGATGCCAACCTCGTGACCAGCCGCAATCCCGATGACATCCCGGCGTTCAACCGGGCCATGATCAAACGCTTTGCCGAGTCACTGGCTGCACGTCCCATTTGAGAAAGGAAGTCCATGATGAGCACAATCGATACCCCGCACGCCTTGCCCCCGTCCGAAGCCCTCGCGGCTGGCAAGCCCGCGCCTGACTTTCGGCTGCCGAGTACGCCCGACAAGTTCGCCACCCTGAGCGAGTTCCGCGGTCATCCAGTCATTCTCGCCTTTTACCCGGCCGACTGGAGCCCGGTCTGTAGTGATCAGATGGCGCTTTACAACGAGGTGCTGCCCGAGTTTGAGCGATTCCAGGCGTCGCTGCTCGGGATCTCGGTCGATGGCGTTTGGTCTCATCAGGCGTTCGCCAAAAACCGCAAGCTGCACTTCCCGCTGCTCGCAGACTTTGAGCCGAAAGGTGCAGTCGCCCGCGCCTATAACGTGTACCGCGCCCACGAGGGCATGAGTGAACGCTCGCTCTTCGTGATCGATTCGGAGGGGATCATCCGCTGGAGCTACGTATCTCCGATCGGTATCAACCCAGGGGCCAATGGCATTCTTACGGCCCTGGAATCTCTACCACAACAGAAAGTGCCAAACTCATGACCACCCATGCGACAACTAACCTCAGCTTGCCGGTGAGCAAGCGAGATCACATCCGCGGGCCGGCGACGGCGCTGGTGACTCTGGTGGAATACGGCGATTACGAATGCTCCTACTGCGGCGCAGCCCATCTCGTCGTCGAGGACCTCCAGCGGGCGCTCGGAGATCGCTTGCGGTTTGTTTTTCGCAACTTCCCGTTGGCGGAGATACACCCACACGCCCAGGTTGCCGCCGAGGCGGCCGAGGCCGCGGGAGCGTACGGCAAGTTCTGGGAGATGCACGACACCCTATACACTCACCAGGAGGCGCTCGACGACGCGCACCTAACCAGCTACGCAGTCGCCCTGGGTTTCGACCCCACGTCACTGCGTCACGACCTTGATGCCCACTCCTACGTTGCGCGGGTGCGCGAGGACTTCCTCAGCGGCGTTCGAAGCGGTGTGAACGGCACGCCCACCTTTTTCATCGAGGGAATCCGGTACGACGGAACTCCTGATTTCGATTCGCTGCTGGCGATCCTCACGAACGAAGCCGAGGAGAAAAGTCGCTGAGACGGTCTCCGCCTCCTTCGGCATGGAATTTGGCACGCCGTTATCGGAAAGCGTCGGATCGTTAGTCCGGTGGATTGAAACCTTGCAAAAGAGGAGAACAAGCAAGCGAATCGGTCTCAAATAATCGCATGATGATGTAGAATTATCTTCCGGTGCACTTCTGGTTTGTGCCTACGATGACGAGGAGAAGTTCCGGCAGAGTCGTTTGGAAGGGGCTGCCTCGCCGGCCGCCTATCGCGAGTTGATCTGCGCGTCGTTCGAGAATCAGCCCGCCCGCACCGTGGCGAAGCAGGCGAACGGATCTTTCAACTGACCGGCCTGCGGCGTGGTCCTGGCCAAGTGAGCAAGTTCCTCAAAGATCTGGACATGAAATGGCAGCGCGTCCGCGCCATCCCCGTATCGCCCCAAAAAACTTGGTCGAACACGTCGCAACTCAAACCCAGTTTCTCGACACGGAACTGAAGCCGAAATTCGACGCAGCCCAAGGGGGGGGCGGGAAGGCCATGTTTTCTTCGTCGATGCGGCTCATTTCGTGATGGGAACGTTTTTGTGTAACTTGCGGTCGTTCACACGGATCTACGCCCGCGCCGCTTCGGGCCGCCAGCGATTCAAACGTGCTGCGTGCGTGGAACGCAGCCACTCGCGAACTGATCGCCGTGACCAACACCGAGACAATGTGTGAACTACTCCGGAAGATCGCCGCGTCGGGATTGACCAGGCAGATCACCCTGGTGCTGGACAATGCCCGCTATCAACGTAACGCCCTGGTGCAGGATTTGGCGAAGGAGGTAGGCATCACGCTGTTGTGCCTACCGTCGTATTCGCCAAATCTGAACCTGATTGAACGGCTGCGAAAGTTCACCAAGCGTCGCTCGCTGTACGGTCGCTCTCATCCCACGTTCGCCAGGTTTCGAGCCGCGATCGAAAAGATCATTGACGACCTTTCAACCACTCACGCGGATCAATTGAAGACGCTCATGACGCTGAATTTTTAGCAATTCCAAGAGGTATCACTCATCGCCGCGTGGAGTATAGCTACGATTTTCGGGTTTTCTGAGGACGATGCGTCCGCTGAGCGGTACGCAGTGGAGCTGGACGGTGAAGCCGCCGTCGCGGTTGCTCCAGGCGACC
>JAYVYS010000536.1:0-3580 GCA_043784005.1 Isosphaeraceae bacterium | reverse complement strand
GTTAGCTCCGGCACATCGACCCATCCTCCGCATTCGGGACAATCCTGGACTGTCCCGGCCTCCGTACCTGGAAAGCCAAGCAGTTCGTCACACCCCAGGCAGCGAAAAGAGATCTTAGACTCGATCACGGTTTAACCCGCTTGAGAACTCCCAGTTCATAAGTGGCAATCCAGTTCCTCTACCGTCAGGTGGCCATTCGTATAAATGTCGATCCCGGCGGCAATCTTGAGCGACTCGCGCACGATCGCGCTTGCCGGCAGATCCGTGTGCGCGATCAAAGCCCGAGCCGCCGCCATCGCATACGGCCCGCCCGATCCCGTCGCGAGAATACCATCGCTCGGCTGAATCACGTCACCTGAGCCACTCAAAAGCAAGCTGTGACGGTGATCGATGACGATCAAGACGGCTTCCAATCGGCGCAACATCCGGTCGGTCCGCCACAGCTTCGCCAGTTCCGTCGCGGCGCGAGGAACGTTCGTCGGATAATCCTTCAGCTTGGCCTCAAAATGTTCCAGAAGCGCGAACCCGTCGGCGGCGCTCCCCGCGAAACCCGCCAACACCTTGCCGTCAAGGAGCTTTCGGATCTTGAGTGCGTCGGCCTTCATGATCGTCGTGCCAAGGGTGACCTGTCCGTCACCCCCGATCGCCACCGTCGATCCCCGTCGGACGGAGATGATCGTCGTCGCATGCCAGTCCATCTTGCCCATCGGTCTCAAACTCTCCTGTGCATGGCCAAACCACTACGAGCATACTCGCGCCGAGAGGTCTCGCCAACGACTCCCGAATTTATGGGACGGCCAGCAGCGAAGATCACGCCCGTTGATTGCATCTCGATAACATCACCCGGCCATTCTTTGCCGGGCGGAATTCGCCTCCGAAACTTATTGCTCCTACGCTTCGATAGTAAAGAAAGAAGAGGGAGCAACGGTCGAGACTCGCCAATTTGTCGACAGGCGTCCAGAATCGAAACGGACGCGACGCGAACCACAAGCTCGATCACGTGGTTGCGGCCTGGCACGTTTCGATGGCTGCTCTGAAAACAAGGTGCCTACGATCGTGAATGCACTGATTCGATCGTAAAGAGCCGGGGATCTCGATTCAGCCTGAACGATCATTTTCATGGGTTCAGGGTGCCGCGCCGCGGCATGACGACTCTTTGGCAATTCGCTGGTTTTTCAAAGCGGCCACGAAACCATCGCTGGGTCGAGCATTTGAATCCATCGCCGCGCCAAACGAACCTAAACACCCGTTCGACCGTTGATGCTCGGTCGAGGAATCCTTGAACGGAACGACGCGCCAAACGAATCGTCATGATCCAGTTTGGCTCGCCCGACCGCATGAAAACCGGTCTTCAACCGGCCAACCTCCCGAGGCTTAGATTCTGATGAGTATACCGCTCGATTCGTAACTAAAGCGAACAACAACGGCCTATTTTCAGAGCAACCGATCTGTAAGAGAGGGGCCTGTCAAGTGGTCATTTGTTGCGTAGTTGGACCGCCTTGATTTGCTCGACCATCTATTCGGGGTCGCCCCGAAGGACGCCGCCAATAAACTGTATTCGAGAGACGCCGCCATTCAATTGGACGGTGGTCCGTCAAATGACGACCACCTGGGTTCGTTCCGGGCTCGTCTCACGAGTCGCCCGGAGCGGTCAGCTAGGTAAACGTCGACCACATCCAGAGCAAGTATTTCTCCTAAAAGGCCGTATTTGAGCGGCCCGGAGGGGGCTGGGAATCCCCTCTCTCATCGTTTCATTCTCGGTAGGGAGAACCCATTGAGCCCGACCCGCGGGCGAGGTTCAAATGCGCCAAACGAACCCACACCGATGAGGCGTTGCGTTGTCGAACACAATATCTTATTGAGGTTTACGTAATGGAGTGTCGGGTAATGGCAAGGACGCGAGGGCGAGCCTGCAATGACTTGAAGGTCCTTCACTGCATTCTCCGTCGGTTGAACCTGATCACCGATGCGGCCCCCTTGCGAAACGGATGTCGGGGAAGTACATTACGATCTTTCGACGAAATGCCGCGCCCATTTTGCGCGGGAATTGTCGGGTGTTCAGGACGCAGGGGTTTGCGATGGCGACCGGTTCGGCAGCGAGTCAGGCTCACGGGGGCAAGGGTCGGCACGTGCTTTCGGCCTTGGTGCAGAACCAACCGGGAGTTCTGGCTCATATCTCGGGAATGTTCGCCTCACGCGGGTTCAACATTGATAGCCTCGCCGTGGGAGAGACCGAGGAAGCCCATCTTTCAAGAGTCACGTTCGTGGTCATGGGCGACGACCGAGTGCTCGAACAGGTCCGCAAGCAACTCGAAAAGATCGTTACAGTTGTCCAGGTCATGGACATCTCACGCGAGGATTTCGTCGAGCGTGACTTGATGCTAATCAAGGTTCGCGTCGGAGCCGACCGCCGCGCGGAGGTTCAAGGGCTCGTTCAGATCTTTCGAGGGCGCGTGGTCGACGTGAGTCCTGAACAAATGATGATCGAGATCTCCGGACAGGAACGAAAGATCGAGGCGTTCATCGACGTTGTTCGTCCTTACGGAATCATCGAACTCGCCAGGACAGGACGGATCGCACTGGTACGCGGGAGCGGAGTGGCCGGGGCAGCTATTGACGCTCAAATTCTCGAAGCCGCCGACGAGGTGGCCGTCGTCGGGCACTCCCACCTCTAGTCCGTTATCACCAACGAAAGTTGAGTCATGGAAGACAAAGATCGTGACCGTCCTTTGCCCCTGGAGCTGTCATGATCGGGTCCGCCGCGCCGACGTCTTCGATCTTTCGCCAGGTCTGAGTGTCTGCGCATCGGACCTTGCTAATGTGAGACGCAGACCATTCTCCAAGGCTGCACGTCTTTTCCACACAAAGCTTGTCTTTTGAATTTTTTCGCCTCGAAGGGAACGCTGATGCCGGCCACGATGTTTTACGACCAGGACGCTGACCTGGGACTTCTCAAGGGCAAGACGATCGCGATCATCGGCTACGGAAGCCAGGGTCACGCGCACGCGCAGAACCTCCGCGACTCGGGTTGCGAGGTGATTGTCGGCCAGCGCCCCGGTTCGGCTAACTATGACCTTGCCGTCAAGCACGGCTTTAAACCGGTCTCGGCTGCCGACGCCGCCGCCAAGGGCGACCTCATCAATATTTTGCTTCCCGATGAGGTCCAGGGGGACGTCTACACCACGGACATAAAGCCGCATCTCAAGGCCGGTAAATTGCTGCTTTGCTCGCACGGATTTAACATTCACTTCGGCCAGGTTGTGCCTCCCCGGGGTGTCGATAGCGGCTTGATCGCTCCTAAAGGTCCGGGGCACCTCGTCCGCAGCGAGTTTGTGAAAGGGGGCGGCGTTCCCTGCCTCATCGCGACAGGCGAGGGCTGCTCTCCTCTGGGAAAATCATTTGCATTGGCTTATGCGAAGGGGATCGGCGGTACCCGCGGCGGCGTGCTTCAAACCACGTTCGCCGAGGAGACCGAGACCGACCTTTTCGGCGAGCAGGTCGTGCTTTGCGGCGGCGTAAGCGCGCTGGTGAAGATGGGGTTTGAGACTCTGATCGAAGCGGGATATCAGCCGGAAAGCGC
>JAYVYS010000535.1:0-2003 GCA_043784005.1 Isosphaeraceae bacterium | reverse complement strand
AGAGTGAAACGGATCTGGCCGAATGGCGAGGTCTCAGACACCTCATTCCCTGCGACCGATTTTCCGGACGGGCCTCTCCTCTCCCAACGCCTGGCCGGGTCGGCAATTTTGTCGGTGGTTCACCCCTCGATCGCTTCGCGACCGCCCCGGGCCGCTCGACCTTCTGGATCATTTCGCGACCAAGACGCTTAATGTCCGTTCCAAAGGAGAGAGTTTACGATGTCCGAATCATTGACAACCGAGATGCTTGAACGTTTGGACCGGATGGAACGACAGTTGCGCCGATGGCGTCGAGGAGCGGTGGCCGCCCTGGGCCTGGCCGTGGTGGCGGTGGCAGGCGCGATGGGAACCCCGCCGGTTCAAGAATTGAGCGTCAAGACCTTGCGAATCGTCGATGACGCCGGGCGCGACCGCATCGTGCTCACGGCCGACCCGCTTCAGGCCGACATGACGTTCTTCGACCCCTTGGGCAAGAGCCGCCTGACCCTCGACGTGGCCAAAGACCGCCGGCCCGTGCTGATCTTCGCCGACGAGTTGGGCAAGGAAAGCAACCGCTTGGTCCTCGGCCTTGAAGAAGAAGGCGTCCCCGCCCTGATGCTTTACGACAACAAAGGCCGCAAGCGGCTGGCGATGGGTATCCCCAAGGATGGCGGGCCTGTGATTCGCGTTTTGGATGAGAACGAGAAGCTCAAGATGCGGTTCCCTTGACGGAGATCGGCGGGTTTCCCGGAGACAGACGACCGGACCCGCCGTCGATCCCGATTCGACGCCCCCCCTTGACCTTGAATCCATTGAAGCGCGCGACGGATTCAGGCATGATCGTGTCGTGAGGCGAACCACACCGGCGATCACCGGTCTGACCGCCGGGACCTCGTGCCATCGGACCCGCCCATGTCGAAAAAAGTTCTGATCTTGTCAGCCTCCGCGGGCGCTGGACATCTCCGCGCCGCAGAGGCCATCGAGCGGGCGTTCGGGCAGGTCGGGGCCGGTCATCAGGTCCAAAATTTCGACACGCTCCAGATGACCAACCCGCTGTTCCGCCGCCTTTATTCTCGTGCTTATATCGAGATGGTCAACCGGATGCCCGAGGTCCTGGGCTGGCTCTATGATCGTATTGACAAACCGGATTATGACGACCGCTTTCAGCTCGCCTTCGACAAGCTTAACACGGGTCCGTTCATCAAGCTTCTCGAGCGCTTTCAGCCGGATATCACCGTCTGCACGCACTTCCTTCCCGCCGAGATCATCTCTTGGCTTATCGGCGAGGGCCGCCTGAGCACGCGGCAGGCGATTGTCGTAACGGACTTCGATGTCCATTCCCAATGGCTTTGTCATAATTATGCTCATTATTTCGTCGCTCTTGACGAAACTCGCGCCCACCTTGATGAACTTGGCGTACCGGCTGATCGAATCACGATCTCGGGGATTCCCGTCGATCCCGCCTTCGCGGTTCCCAAAGACAAAGCCGCGATGCGCCGAAAGATTGGGCTGAAGACCGAAGGCGCAGTGATCCTCACCTCTGCCGGAGGGTTTGGGGTCGGCCGGATCGACGACATGATGACGTCGCTACTGCGCCTAAAACACCATACGCAAATTGTCGCGATCTGTGGCCGGAACGAAGAACTGAAGGCCCGACTCGACACTCTGGCCGAGAGTCTTCCCGCCGATGCCCGCGTCTCTTTGAACGTTGTGGGATTCACCACGGAGATGGATGAATATATGGCGGCTTCGGATCTTGTCGTGGGCAAACCGGGGGGGCTCACCACGTCCGAGGCTCTGGCGCGCGGCTTGGTGTTCGTGGTGGTCAACCCGATTCCCGGGCAAGAGGAACGAAACGCGGATCACCTTTTGGAAGAGGGGGCGGCGATCCGTTGCAATAACCTCCCCGTCCTCGCCTACAAAATCGACAAGCTTCTCGACGACCCTGTCCGATTCGCGGCCATGCAGGCCAATGCCCGGCGATTGGGTCGACCTTGCGCGGCCTTTGACATCGTCACCAAGGT
>JAYVYS010000534.1:0-5177 GCA_043784005.1 Isosphaeraceae bacterium | reverse complement strand
GATCCATACACAGCGTTCCCCAATCGAACCCAATGCAACGGGACAAGCGCCCGGGCCTAGCTTGACGCGCCGGACGAACCCGACCGCCTCGCACAAGTCGCGTCAAAGAGTCCTCCACAGTGATCCTCGTCACCCGCGCCAAACGAACCCAGCCGTTCGGCTTCGTTCACTTGCCAATATTGCTAAAATCCTGGGCCGGAGAGGGGATGACGGTGCTCGCCTTCGACGCGGCGGAGCGCGGCACGGAACCGGTGGTCAGAGGTGGTGACCGAGCCGATCGGGGAGAGGCCTTGTCCTGGATAAATCCTTCTCGTTGTGAAGGGATCGACGAATCGTTAAGATCATGATCGGACATGCGAAACCGAGTCACGGAATCCTCTTTGCATGATGCGGCCCTCATGGAAGAACAAGGCTGAGATTCCGGGAGTCCGACGGCAACGGAGCCCAACGAGTGGGACCGTCTTGCCGGGAAGGCGATCCCCCCATGTTGATCATCCCTGCCGAGGGAACCAATGAGCACGGGTCGGTTGTCTCTCGCTTTCACGAACTCTGGTTACAGAGCCAGCACCGATCCGATCAGGCTGAAATCATTACTTGGCCTGATGCCCGGTCATATCTGAACGCGAACCCTGGGGCGGCGCCCGCCGATCGACTCGCCGTTTATCTGATCGATCAACGCGAGCGATGGAAGCGCGGCGAAGGCTTGACCGTGGAGGAGTATCTCGCTGCGGATGAGGAGATTGCGCGGGATCTTGAAATGGAGACAGCGCTCGCTCAGGGCGAATTCTCCGCGCGTCGAGATCGGGGTGAATTGATCGATCTTGAACGGTTCGCGGCACGTTTTCCTCGGCTTTGCACCGCGCTGATCGGACTTCTCAGTCACGGTGATTTCGCTCGGCTCGCGGAGACACGAGACCTCCAGGACACGCGATTCGCGCCCGATACACTCCTGCCCGATGAAACACTCGCTGGACTTCCCCGTGTTTCCGGCAAGTCTCTCCATTCCGTTTTTGAACTGACCCTCGCCATGGAACCCGGCGAGGTGGCGATCCGTCACGACCTTGATTCGGCGGATCTTGGCTTCGTCATCGAGCCTTCCCCGCCCACTTGCGGCGATCCGTCAGAGGCGTCGGAAGAGAGAATTCCGGGACTGACCGAGACCGCCAGGTTCGCGATCCAACATCCTCCTCTGGGCAAGGGCGGGATGGGGATTGTCTACAAGGCTTATGACCGAGAGCGTCGCGAGATCGTCGCCCTCAAGACCATGAAGCGGGTCGAGCCGATCGCTCTCTATCGATTCAAGAACGAGTTTCGAACGCTTGCCGACCTGTCTCATCCGAACCTCGTGAGTCTCTATGAACTCATCGCCGTCGGTGACCTTTGGTTCTTCACGATGGAGCTCGTTCGCGGGGTCGACTTTATCGATTACGTGCGGGGGGAAGACGCGGAGATTGCGGAGAATACTGAGGAGCAAGTCTGGTCGTTTCGCATCGATCAGGAACGACGTCTGCGTCAGGCGCTCGTACAGCTTGTGACGGGCCTGATCGTCTTGCACGACGCTGGAAAACTGCACCGGGATATCAAGCCGACCAATGTCCTGGTTACCCGCGAGGGACGAGTTGTGCTCCTTGATTTCGGGGTCTCGGCGAACATCGGGCCAAGCCTCTGGCAAACTCCCGGTGAGGACCGCGTGGTTGGCACCGTGGGATATATCGCCCCGGAACAGCTTTTTGGTTCCAGGCTGTCAACAGCGAGCGACTGGTACAGTGTGGGTGTCATGCTTTACTTCGCTCTCACGGGCCAGCTCCCGTTTTCAGGAGAGGCTTGCGAGATCCTCGTCGCCAGACAGCGTTCGTCCCCGCCGGTTCCTCAATCGATCTGCGAGGGGATTCCAGGTGACCTTAATGACCTTTGCGTCGCGCTTCTCTCGATCAATCCGAGAGATCGTCCCGATGGCCGTTCCGTTCTCGCGAGGCTCGCCGGGGCCTGCGAAACCGTGATCACTCATCCTCGTCGAAACCTGACGTGGTCGACGATCGGTCGCGAACCTCATCGCGAGATACTCGAAGCGTGTTATCAGACGGTCTGTGATGGTCGTTCGGTGGTCTTGCTCGTATCGGGTCGTTCGGGCTCGGGCAAGAGTATGTTGATCCAGTCCTTTCTCGCCGACCTCATGCGGGCGGAAGACGTGGTGGTTTTCGCCGGTCGTTGTCATGAGAACGAATCGGTCCCTTACAAAGCCCTCGATAGCGTGGTTGATGCGCTCAGCCGATACCTCGCGGAGTTGGACGCGACAGAAGCCTTGAGCTTGCTTCCCGGCGATATTAGCTTGCTCGCCCGCATGTTTCCGGTGCTTCGCCGCGTCAAAGCGATCGATCAGGCGTTCCAACGGGATCAGACCCACTCCGACGGTTACGAACTTCGCCGAAGGGCCATCACCGCCCTCCGCGAGTTGCTGCGAAGGATCGGTCGTATTTGCCCGTTGATCCTGGCGATCGACGATTTGCATTGGGTGGATATTGAGAACACCCCCTTCCTTCAGGAATTGCTTGCGCCCCCCGATCCGCCGCTGATGTTGCTTATCGGCTCGTACTGTACCGATGACGCGGAAGCCAGCCCCTTGATTCAGGCCTTGGTCGCGTCGATTCAGGCGAGGAAGGGAGATCAATCCCGCTCCGACCATGAGGTGACCGACGACGGTCCACAATGTCGTGAGCTGACCGTCGGACCGTTGACGTATACCGAGTCTCGCATGCTGGCGCTCGAGCTTCTGGATCGGCGCGATACGGCAGCGCTTGCGGCTGCTCATATCGTCGCGAAGGAATCGGGCGGGAATCCGTACTTTATCGTGGAGCTGATCAACGCGATCCCCATTGAGGGTGAACTCGCGACGCGACCGCTCCCTCCTTGTCACCTTACGCTTGATATGGTGATCTGGGAACGGATCATCGCGTTACCGGACCCGGCCAGGCGACTGATGGATGTCATCGCGGTTTCGGGCCGGCCGATTCGTATGCTCGACGCCTACGAGGCCGCGAGTCTTGATGGTGACGGCCGCGCGGCCACCGCGATCCTTCGTTCAGCGCGGCTTGTGCGCGGGACGGCAGCGACTCAGCGTGATGAGGTTGAGACCTACCACGACTGGGTTCGAGATACGGTCTTGGCCCACTTATCGCCCGAGGCGCTGGCGGCGTTGCATCTTCGGCTCGCTCAAGTTTTTGAGAATTCCGACCATGCCGACTCCGAAACCCTCGCCCTCCATTTCCGCGAGGCGGGTCTAAAGGATCAAGCGGCCGAGCATTATGAACGGGCCGCCGATAAAGGGATGGACAACCTGGCGTTCGCTCACGCGTCCAAACTCTACCGATTGGTTTTTGAGCTTCGAACCCGTCCGATCGAAATCAAGAGAGCGGTGTCGTTGTGGATTCGGCTGGGTGATTCGCTCGCCAACGCGGGCCGAGGACGTGAGGCCTCCGACGCATACCTCGCCGCGGCCGGATCCGCCGACGCCGCGCCGGCGCTGGAACTCAAAAGGCGGGCCGCCATGCAACTTCTTTTGAGCGGAAATTACGACGATGGATTCGCGCTAATCGGCAAGGGATTGCAAGCGCGCGGACTCTCGATGCCGACGAGTCCTTCCGCGGCGTTGTGCTCATTGATGCGTCGCCGCGCGTGGCTTCGCATTCGAGGGATGGGGTTTCGCCGTCGCGAGGCATCGCAGGTCTCCAGGGAACGGCTTTCTCTGATCGACCTGTTCTGGTCCGCCGGAGCGGGTCTGAGCAACATCGAGCCGATCAGCGGAGCCGATTTTCAGACGCGAGGGCTCTTACTGGCGCTCAAAGCCGGTGAACCCTATCGTATCGCCCGCGCTTTGACCCTGGAGGCGGCCACGATCTCTTTCGCTGGCGCGGGTGTGCAAGACCGTGCCGATGCGTTGCTCAACCGCGCTGAGGAGTTGTCGAACGGTTCGGACAACCCGCACCTTCACGCGCTTGTCGCTCTGGGTCGCGGCATCGTTTCTTTGATGTCGGGCTCTTGGCGTCAGGCCGATCGCTGGTTTTCCACGGCCGAGCCGGTCCTTCGACAAAGCTGCAAGGGGGTGGCCTGGGAACTCGACACGCTTCACAACTTAAGGCTATGGGCCTTAATTCATCTTGGTGACCTGAATGAAATGCGACGCATATTGCCGAGCCTCAAAAAGGAAGCACGCGAACGTGGCGACCTCTACGCGCTGACGAACCTGAGCGGCTACGCGAGTACTCTGCTTCGACTTGCCGAAGACGCGCCCGACGTGGCGGAATCCGAACTAAACGACGCGATGGCGTGCTGGTCCCATCGCGGCTTCCACTTACAGGATTCCGCCTTCTTCCGGGCCAGGTTGGCGATTCATCTTTACCGAGGTGACGCCTTCGCGGCCTGGAATGACGTCAAGAAGACTTGGCCGCTCTACCGCGATTCACTTCTCCCCAGAATTCAGGTCATCCGGGTACAGCTCAACAAGTTAAGGGCTCACTGCGCGCTCGTCGCCGCGAGGGATTCCGACAACCCCGCACCCCTGATCAAAGAAGCAGAACGTGCCGCGCAATCACTCGCGAACGAGGGCGTCGCATGGTCACAAGCGTATGCCAGGCTGATCCTGGCAGGGGTGGGATCGTTTGTCGGGACCCGGGAAATGAGCACCAAGGCGCTCTTGGAGGCCGCCGAATTCCAAAAGGAGACCGAGATGACCCTCTGCGCGGCTGCCACGCTTCGACGCGCGGGAGAGTCTCTGGAGGGTCAATCGGGTCGCATACTCCAGGAAGCCGCCGATGCCTACTTCCGGTCTCAAGGTGTGATCGAACCCTCGCGGTTTACGCATCTGCTCGCTCCGGATTGCATCCCGTGTGACGATCGAACGCCAACCACTCTGGGAGACCGATGGCGTTCGGCGCCCCAGAGAGGTTGAGTCGGGACCGGTCAGGCTTTCGTTGCTCGAAGGACTCGTGGATGATTGGCGTGATCGCGCACAGTCGGCGAGAGTGACAAGCCCGCCTTCGCAGCCAGGAGACTACGGACCGAGGCTTCCTGATCGGAGCCGATCTCCAGTATCAGGTGACCGCCGGATTTAAGGAACCCCACCGCCTGATTGATCAGCGCGGAAACGATCCTGAGGCCATCGGGGCCGCCGTCGAGAGCGG
>JAYVYS010000533.1:0-9914 GCA_043784005.1 Isosphaeraceae bacterium | reverse complement strand
CCTCTACGGCGCCTCGCTTACCTTGCTCAGCGTGGTCGATAGTGTGACCCCAATTCGGCTCGGCCACTTAACAAGACTCTTGACATGGCGGGGTTTCGCGTAGATGCCCCGGCTGATCCCTATACGTCGGTTCTTGTTCTCAACCTGGGTGCGGTCAAGGGACCGCGTTGCCCCTCTAAGCACTGGCTCTACGTACCAGAATCGACCAGCGGGTTCCACCGTGTCGGGTTCTACTCCCATATCGACCCGTCGTTCCTTCCATCCTCGGGCCGCGAGGCGGGTAATCTCGTCGCCATTTACGTCGAACGTGCCTATCATGGCGGGCGACGTCCCTCGGATTCCGAGGTGAATCATTACGCCAAATCGGTCGTGGCGGAATTGACTGCCTGGGGTTATATCGATCAAGTCGACGTGATCGATCCTACCTGGATCGACGTGGCTTATACCTGGGAACGACCGAAATCGACCTGGAAGGCCGAGGCACTTCGCAAGCTCGAAGAGACGAATATCATCATGGTCGGGCGCTATGCACGCTGGGTCTTTCAGGGAATTGCCGACTCCTTGAAAGATGGCGCAAGCGTCGGGGCGAAGTTCCGCAGCGCTTAGTTGCACCATTCTTCGACCGAAATCCTTTTGGGCTTAGAGAACGAATCCTGTGTTATTAGGCTTAACCTCTTCGGAACACAAAAAACGTGCAGCACTCCGACGCGGATCGATTCCTTCAGCAGCGGACGGATCAAACACCAATAAGTCAACAAAGTCAAGATAGTTCTCGTCTGTGTTCGTAAAAGTTCACGTGACGGGTTCTTTTTAGATCACGCCAAGCATATTGAGAACACTTCATTCTCCACTTTTTGTTACATTTGAACTCGCCGGTCGGTAGGCGTTGATAAGGAATTGTGGGGGTGATTTGTCTTCTTGGTATGAGGAATCGTGGGACAGCTTTGGGAATCACAAAGACGGCCCGGGCTTGCTAGACGGTTTGCCATGGTCGAGCCGTGCGCTCTAGAGTTAGGTAAGTTTCTCGGCAGGCCAGAGCCCGTCGCTGAGGATTGAGAAAGATGTCAGAGCATCGGAGGTTTTGTGAGCAGCGCAGCGAGAACAATCCGCGAAGATGACGCAATTCCGGTGTTATCGGACATTCTGGGAAGCTCCGATCCTGTGATTGATCCCGGCTTGGTGCGAAAGCAGCCGAATCTCGATCCGGCCCGCGATCGCATACCCCACGTCCGGATTCGGCCCAACGCGGGGCAGGGTCCTATCGACTTCCATGAAATCGTCCGCTACCGTGACCTTCTCTGGACACTGACCGATCGCGATATCAAGGTCCGTTACAAACAAACGGTCCTGGGTGTGCTCTGGGTGGTCCTCCAACCTCTTATCGCGTCCTTGATCTTCGCGTTTGTGTTCGGGGTCGTCGCCAAACTTTCAAGCAACGGTCGACCCTACGTCTTGTTCGCCTTCGCAGGTCTGACGGCCTGGAGTACCTTCGCCAACGTCCTTTCAAGAGCGAGCGGATCACTCGTTAGTAATGCTCATATCGTTACAAAAGTGTACTTTCCGCGACTGCTCTTGCCCCTTTCGGCGGCAGCCTCGACGCTGGTCGACCTCGTCGTTTCGCTCCTGGTGATGGCGTTGATGATGGCCTTTTACGCTGTTTGGCCCGGATGGCCTGTGTTGTTCCTGCCGGTCTGGATTCTCGTGTTGCTCCTGATGGCCTTGGGCCTCGGCATGATGTCCGGCGCATTGATGGTCCGGTATCGCGACATCGGCTACGTCGTGCCTGTCGTACTCCAACTGGGGATGTATGCCAGTCCCGTTGCGTGGGCGACCGAGGCCGTCCCGGAACAGTATCGCTGGTTCGTCCAGTTGAACCCCCTCTGTGGGCTGATCGAGGCGTTCCGCTGGTCCCTACTCGGGCAGTCAACCCTCCATCTTCACTGGCTCGCTTACTCCATAATCACCTCTGCGCTGGTCTTCTTATTGGGCGTTTTGATTTTCAAGCGTCTTGAACAAGACTTCGCGGACGTCATCTGACTTGCGATCGCCGAAATGAAACGGCTTCGTTTAAAGATCGGTGGTCAACAGGTTTCTCCCCAGAACTGGGTCCGTTTCTCAACAATAACTTCTATCGGGGAATGCGATCCCAAGCCTCACGATTCCTTGACGACGCGAGGGGAAAGCAGGTTTCAACGCGCAAGGCCTCATCCATTATCATCGCCGGATGATTCGCCGTTGTTCCGGGATCTTTTGCGATCGACTCGATTTTAATGCATTACTTGTCTCGATCGTGCTTTCTTGCGATCCGAAGATCGGACTTCGATGAGCCGCTTGACGTCCCTATGCGAGACTTCCGGTTCGGTCAAATCCTCTTGAATTCTTAAGGAGCGGTATTTCAGCGATGTCATTCCGTGGGCGAGCCCTTCTGATCGGTGACCTGATGCTCGACCGCTATCTCGAAGGCCAGATCCACCGGATCTCTCCCGAAGGACCCGTACCGGTGTTGTCCTTGGAGCGAGAATGGGCGACTCCCGGCGGCGCGGGGAACGTAGCCGCCTCGCTGGTCGGACTCGGGTGCCAAGTCACCCTCGTGGGTGTCGTGGGAAGTGATCAGGAAGGTCATCGGCTTCGGCGCGTTCTGGAAGAAGCCGGAGTGTCCACGGCCTCGCTGGTCGAGTGCGACGACATACATACGATCTGCAAGACTCGCGTTGTCGCGGGTGGCACTCGCCAACAAGTGTTGAGGCTCGACCAGGATGGCGACCCCGCAGCCTATTCCCGGGCATCGACAAAGATATCGGACCGCATTGTATCAATGATTGCCGGGCATGATGTCGTCGTGCTTTCCGACTACGACAAGGGAACGGTAACCGACACACTGGCACGCCGGATTACGGCTGAGTGCCGGGCGCGTCATTTGCCTTGCGTCGTAGATCCGAAAAAGGCCGATTTTTCGGCGTATTTCGGCGCAACTCTGTTGACCCCGAACGTCTCGGAAGCCTCTCGCGCGTTGCGACGCCCGTTGTCCGATGAGATGACCCTTTCAAAGGCGGCGGTCGACGCTCGCGAGGCGCTGGGGTTGGATCATCTGTTGATCACACGAGGCCCTCAAGGCATGACCCTGGCTTCGAACGACGGAGTCTCCCATTTCCAGGCCAAAGTCCGCGAAGTGGCCGACGTTACAGGAGCCGGTGATACCGTGACGGCCACCCTGGCGGCCTGCCTTGCCTCCGGTCGCGATATCAAAGAGGCATGTCGCTTGGCGAGCATCGCGGCGGGAATCGCCGTGGGACATCGGGGTTGTCACGTGGTGAAAGCCTCAGAGCTGGAGGCGGCATTTTGCGGACGTTCACCCAAGCTCAGAGATCGGCTTTCCTTGAGACGTTGGGTCGAGGATCAGCGGCGTCTAAGCCGCCGCATTGTTTTCACGAACGGATGTTTCGATATCCTACACGCCGGACATCTCACCTGCCTGGAACAGGCTCGACGACTTGGCGACGTCCTCATCGTCGGACTCAACTCGGATGCCTCGGTCCGGCTTAACAAAGGGCCATCCCGGCCGGTCATCGGCGAAGAGTATCGGGCGTCATTACTCGCGGGCCTGGAATGCGTCGACAGCGTGGTTCTCTTTAACGAACCGACACCCGAAATGTTGATCCGTGAGCTTTCGCCAGACGTGCTTGTCAAGGGAGGGGACTACGCGAATAAGCCCATCGCGGGCGCGGAATTCGTCAAAGACAATGGTGGTAAAGTCGTGACACTTCCTCTTGTCGAGGGGCTGAGCACGACGGCGATTTTGACGACCGCTCGCAAGAATTCGCTTTAATTTGATGCCTAGCCTGAGGGGAGCAGTATTTCAGCGATGTCATCCAATGAGCTGGCGATCTCGGTGCGAGGAGTGGGTAAGTCGTACACGATCGCCCACAAGTCCAAGCAGCCGACCTCATTCACCGAGGCGCTCACGCGTCGGCTGCGGCACCCGTTTGGCAACGGACGGCAGGAATTGGAGACCTTCTGGGCGCTTCAGGACATTAACTTCGAAGTGCGTAAAGGTGAGGTGCTCGGCTTGATCGGCCGCAATGGCGCGGGCAAGAGCACGCTTTTAAAGATCCTGAGCCGTATCACGGGACCGACCACGGGCGAGATTGACATTCACGGTCGGGTCGCCAGCCTGCTGGAGGTCGGCACAGGTTTTCATCCCGAGCTAACAGGCCGGGAGAACATCTTCCTCAACGGCGCGATTCTGGGCATGCGGCGGCACGAGATCGCGAGCAAGTTCGATGAGATCGTCGCCTTCGCTGAGGTCGAGAAGTTCCTTGACACTCCTGTCAAGCGTTATTCGTCGGGAATGTTCGTTCGGCTGGCCTTCGCCGTCGCGGCGCATCTGGAACCTGAGATCTTGATTGTCGACGAAGTTCTGGCCGTCGGGGACACAAATTTCCAGAAGAAGTGCCTCAACAAGATGGAAGATGTTTCAGAGCAGGGTCGCACCATCCTCTTCGTCTCGCATAGCATGAGCACGGTGACCCGGCTCTGCCCTCGCGTCGTGCTATTGAAACAGGGAAGTGTGATCGCGGACGGTCCTTCAGAGGATGTCACGCGCGTTTACCTCCAGTCCGACATCGGGACGACGGCGGCTAAGGTGTGGAACGAACCCGCTTCGGCCCCGGGCAACGAGGTTGCCCGACTGGTCTCCTTCCGGGTCTGTAACGAAAACGGTAGGACAGCCGAGGTGCTCGACATCCAGAGTCCGGTCGGTGTCGAGATCACCTTCGATGTGCTCGAACCGGGCCATGTCCTCGTGCCGAACTTCCCCTTCCACAACGAATTTGGCGTCAATGTCTTTTGCACTTCGGATAATGATCCGTTGTGGCGAAGACGATCACGACCGGTCGGACGCTATAAGTGCACCGTTTGGATTCCGGGAAATCTCCTCTCCGAGGGAATGTTTGTGATCGGGGCCGCTGTCAGCACGATGGACCCGGAAAGAGTCCATTTCTTCGAGCCGGAGTCCATCGCGTTTCAGGTTGTTGATTCGATGGATCAGGGCGGTGCTCGGGGCGACTACCAGGGGCATTACCCCGGGGTCGTCAGGCCTTTGCTGCAATGGGTGACGGAGTCTGTTTCCGTCGGTGGCGAGGTCGCAGAAGCGTTGCACAAGGTTACTTAGTAACACATCATGGCACGTCATACCTATCCGTTCTTGAAGGCTGTCGATTTCCACGTCGAATCGAATCTCAAGCTCACCGGGCCGTCGGTCCTGGAGTTGCGTTGGCGGTTCAAAGATCCACGGCTTACGATCGGGCGTGGAACGTACGGTGACCCGACGATTGTGCTCTATTCGTCTGAAGATCGGGTTGAGATCGGAAATTTTTCGTCATTCGCAGGGGGCTGCCATCTGCTGGCGGGGGGCGAGCATAATGCCCAAATCACATCCACGTATCCGTTTCTGGTCTACTATGGAGAAGATCCCGGGGCCTTGGTTGTCGACCCCACGCGGATTCGTTACAAGTACGCAGTCTACAAAGGGCCGTTGCGGATCGGCTCCGATGTCTGGATTGGATACCGGGCGATGGTCCTTTCCGGCGTCACAATCGGCCACGGCGCGATTGTCGGAGCGGGGACCGTCGTAGCCAAAGATGTTCCCCCCTTCGCGATCGTTGTCGGGAACCCAGCCAGAGTCGTCAAGAAACGGTTCGACGATGACCTCGTCGAGAAACTGCTCGAACTCCATTGGTGGGACTGGAGTCCTCATTGGATCAAGCATTATCGATCCCTGCTCTTGGACGATCCGCGTGTATTACTCGACACAATCAGTCGAGTCGACCTCGAGACAAGGCAGGCCTATTATGGCCCCGATCCGACAGATGACGAGATCGAAACCGAGGCCATCTCTTCGCCCGAGCCCGAAGAGGAATCTCGTCTGAAAGTTATCGTTCGTGAGTTCATGCCACCCGTACTTTACAAGGGACTGGGTCGGGCGAAGGCGGCGACTAAAGTTCTCTTCTCGCGTGATCTAAACGGAACTCCCCCATGAAAGTCGTCATTCTGGCGGGAGGCCTCGGCACGCGACTTACCGAGGAGACCGATAGCAAGCCCAAGCCCATGGTCGAAGTTGGCGGCAGGCCGATTCTTTGGCACATCATGAAGACCTACGCCCACCACGGCTTTCGCGAGTTTTCGGTGGCCCTGGGCTATAAGGGCGAGGTCATCAAGCGATACTTCCTCGACTACGCCAAGCTTCAGAGTAACTTCACGGTGAATCTCGCCTCCGGCGACGTCATGAGACGCAACGGCGGGATCGACGATTGGACCGTACACCTCGTCGACACCGGCATGAAATCCAACACGGGTGGCCGGATCAAACGCATGGGTCCGTTGCTTGGCCGTGAGACGTTCCTTGCGACTTATGGTGATGGCGTGTGCAATGTCGACCTCAAGGCGCTCGTCGCGTTTCACCGACGTCACGGCAAGCTCGCGACGGTGACCGCCGTCCGACCCCCGGCCCGCTTCGGCGGACTTGTCTTCGAGGGAGATCGTATTGTCGAGTTCACGGAAAAACCGCAGGTGGGAGAAGGGTGGATCAACGGCGGTTTTTTTGTGCTCGAACCCGAGGTGCTCGAATACATCAAGGGAGATGAAACACCCTTTGAGGCCGAACCCCTGGAACGGCTTGCCGCCGAGGGGCAACTGATGGCCTACAAGCACGATGATTTCTGGCAGTGCATGGATACGGTTCGTGACCTAAAGTTGCTCGAAAGCTACTGGTCCTCAGGCAAAGCCCCCTGGAAGGTCTGGGAATGACGACGATCGCCAAAGCGACCGCGGAATGGAATGCTCGCCGGGTGTTCGTCACCGGGGCGACCGGCTTTGTCGGCTCGTGGCTAGTCAAAGCTCTGATTCGGAAGGGTGCCCACGTCGTGGTCCTGGTCCGAGACCTCGACCACCAGAGCGAACTCGTGCGAAGCGGGGCGATCCGACGGGTCACGGTCGTGAACGGTTGCCTCGAAGATTATGCGAGCCTGGAACGGGCGGTGAACGAGCACGAGGTCGAGATCGTCTTCCATCTCGGAGCCCAGGCGATCGTCGGGGCCGCCCTTCGCAATCCGTTGCCGACGTTCGAGGCCAATGTTCGTGGCACATACAACTTACTCGAAGCGTGCAGGGTCCATGCGGGACTCGTCAAGGCCGTGGTCGTCGCCTCCAGCGACAAAGCTTATGGCGACCATGACGATCTCCCGTACACCGAGAACCACGGCTTGATCGGCCGCCATCCCTACGACGTCTCCAAGAGCTGCACCGACCTGATCGCGACATCTTATCATCATACCTACGAGACGCCCGTGACGATCGCCCGTTGCGGCAATATTTACGGCGGTGGCGACCTGAACTGGAGCCGGATCATTCCCGCCACGGTTCGCTCTTTTCTGAACCGCGAACGCCCGATCCTCCGTAGCGACGGCACCATGGTGCGCGACTATTTCTACGTTGAGGACGCCGTTTCCGCCTATCTCGCACTGGCGGAGCAAAGCGGCGAACCAGGCGTGGCGGGCGAGGCTTTTAACTTCAGCACCGAATTACCCGTGACCGTGAACCAGATCGTCGCCACGGTGGCCGAGGTGATGAGCGTTCACGACCTGCCCCCCGTCATCCTGAATACGGCGAAGGCCGAGATCAAGGCGCAGGAGCTTAGCGCGAAAAAGGCGCGGAATGTCTTAGGTTGGTCCGCTGGCCATGACCTCCACTCGGGGCTTCGAAAGACAGTGGAATGGTATCGCGCTTATATTGAGGAGAATCGCCCTTGAGCCATCCCGTTCTCTGTCGCGGTTGCGGCTCGCCCGGGCTCGTTCCCGTTCTCGATCTCGGTCGCACGCCACTGGCGAATCGGTTGCTTACCCATGAACAGCTTGATGAGACCGAGCCGACTTACCCCCTCGATCTCGCTTTTTGCCCGGTTTGCACGCTGCTCCAGATCACCGAGACGGTTTCTCCCGAAAAACTCTTTCGCGACTACCTGTATTTTTCCAGCGTCTCCGAGACCATGCTCCGCCACAGTCGAGAAAGCGCTGAACGCCTGATCGCCGCGCGAGGGCTGGATGCGAACAGCCTGGTCATTGAGGCTGCCAGCAACGACGGCTACATGCTCAAGAATTTCGTGGCCAAGGGCATTCCGGTTCTGGGAATCGAGCCGGCGCGGAACATCGCCAAGGTCGCTCGCGAGAACGGAGTGAATACGGTCGACGAGTTCTTCGGAGTCGAACTCGCCGAGCGTCTGGCCACCGAAGGGACTCGGGCCGACCTCTTCCTGGCCAACAACGTCCTGGCCCACGTGGCAGACACCAATGGCTTTGTTCGGGGAATCAAAGCGATCCTCGCCTCCGATGGCCGCTCGGTGATTGAGGCTCCTTACGCCAAAGACATGATCGATCACGCCGAGTTCGACACGATCTATCATGAGCACCTCTGCTATTTCACTCTCACGTCGCTCGACCGCCTGTTCGCCCGGCATGGCCTGGAGGTGGTCGATGTCGAGCGGCTCGCCATCCACGGCGGGACCCTTCGTTTCACTTCGGCACACGCCGGCACCGCAGCCCAATCCGCCACGGTGACCGCGCTTCTTGCCGAGGAACAGGCCTGGGGCGTCGACCGTTCCGAGTTCTATCTCGGCTTCGGCCGCCGTGTCGAAGCTCTTAAAAAGGCTCTCCTTGACCGTTTGGCAGGGCTCAAGGCCGAAGGGAAGCGAGTCGCCGCGTACGGCGCCTCCGCCAAGGGGAGCACGCTTCTCAATTACTTCGGGATCGGCCGCGAGACGCTTGACTTTGTCGTCGACCGCAGCCCTCACAAGCAAGGGCGCTACACTCCGGGCACCCGCCTGCCGATCCTCCCTCCCGAAGATTTGCTTGTCGCGATGCCCGACTATGTGCTGCTCCTGACCTGGAATTTCGCCGACGAGATCCTCGATCAGCAGGCCGAGTACCGACGTCGGGGGGGGAAGTTCCTGATTCCGATCCCTGAATTTCGAGTGGCATGAGGGAAAGCCATGATTTGCGTCATCTGCAAGGATGGTGAAACGGAGCCGGGTGTGACGACCGTCACACTGGAGCGAGGGGGTCTGGCGCTCGTCTTGAAGCGCGTCCCAGCCCGCGTCTGCCCCGACTGGAGCGAGGCTTATATTGCCGACGAGGTTGCCTCTCGGTTGATGGAAAACGCGGAAGTGCTCGCGAAACGGTACGCGTAATTTGATGCCAAAATGGGTTCGTTTGGCGCGACAATAGGCAATCCCAAAATGGGTTCGTTTGGCGCGACCAGCGTCTGTCGGACTCGGCTTCGTTTCGGGACTCATACCGACGCCGTTCGACCCCAGATATCGCAAAGGATTCACCATCGGCTTCGTTTCGGGAAAGTGTGATCGATCTACCCATTGTCAGTAACGATTCGAAACTTGTCGGCAGCCTGCTTTCAAGGCAAAGCGGCCCATACTCATCATCACGAAATGTCTTGCCCATGATCTGTAAAATTTTGCGATCGGCTGATTTTAAGTTGCTCGCCTTGGGCCGATATCCACGGGTGAGACGAATCGTGGACCTCGATGATAAAGACGCGGCATCGCTCGCGAAAACCGGGCCGCAGTTCGACGTCCGCGAATTTGCGCGAGCTTGAGGCCGAAACGGGACTGCCATGATCTTCACCGAGACGAAACTCAGCGGGGCCTTCGTCATCGACCCTGAGCGGTTCGAGGACGACCGCGGCTTTTTCGCTCGAACTTGGTGCGTCCGGGAATTTGAAACGAACGGATTAGACACCCGACTTGTCCAGTGCAGCGTCTCGTACAACAAGCGAAAAGGGACGCTGCGCGGCATGCATTTTCAGGCCGCCCCTCACGCCGAAACAAAGCTCGTCCGTTGCACCAAGGG